>JAWOJC010000057.1:0-9142 GCA_046484315.1 Smithellaceae bacterium
ATTTTCACTAAATTAATATTATTAATAATAACATGCACATATGAATGCTAACATAATGCGAATTATCTTCAAGTGTTCAAGGTTGCTAAGATTTAGGAAGGGAAATCAAGATGCGGACAATTTATTCGATCACGCTGCTATTTGTGCTGCTTTCATTTACCAGCCCCTTTTCGGTGATGGCTGAGGGAAAAATATCCGTGGCGGTGGCTGCCAACTTTATTTCGGCCTTTAAGGAAATGGCCGCCGACTTCGAGGAAAAATCGGGTGTAAAAGTCGATGCGATATTTTCGTCAACCGGCAATCTCTATACACAAATTCACAACGGCGCACCATACGACCTCTTTCTATCTGCGGATGTTGAGCGTCCCGATCTTCTGCAGAAAGAAGGACTTACGGATGGGACGTTTATTTACGCGCGCGGCCAAATCATTCTGTGGTCGGCCGATAAGCATTTTTGTTCAGCGCCAACCTGGCAGGAGGTCCTGAAAAACGATAAGATTAAAAAGATCGCCATCGCCAATCCGACGACCGCACCCTATGGCGCTTCGGCCAAAGCGGCGCTGACCAAGGCGGGCCTGTGGGATGCGCTGCAAAGCAAACTGGTTATGGCTCAAACCATAGCGCAAGTCTTTCAATACGCCAGCACGCAGGCGGTGGACACAGGATTCTGTGCGCTTTCGGCCGTATCCAGCGAACTGGGGGAAAAAGGCTGCTTTTATGTGCTTCCGGAAGCGTCGGATATTGTCCAGGCCGGATGCATCCTGAAAAGAACGAAAAATACGGTTTCGGCGGAACTCTTTATGGCCTATCTCCTTTGTGATTCCGCACGGGAAATTCGTAAAAAACATGGGTATCGATAAGTGGATTATCTTGCGCTGTACGTCACGCTGAAGCTGGCTTTGGTGACAACGGTTGTTCTGATGGTGATCGCCGCGCCGGTGGCCTATTTTATGACGTATGCCCGGTTCCCCGGGAAATCATTTTTTGAAGCGCTTCTTTATCTGCCGATGGCTCTGCCGCCCACGGTCATTGGCTTTTACCTGATTATGGTCATGGGGCCGAAAGGGGCGGTGGGGCGCATCTGGGAGACGCTGACGGGCGGATCTTTGCTGTTTACCTTCATCGGGATTGTCGTCGCTTCGGTTGTCTATTCGATTCCGTTTGCCGTCCAGCCGATGAAAGCGGCATTTCAAAAAATTGATACGCGTCTTCTGGAGTCAGCCTACGTTCTGGGGCTTTCAAAAAGTTCAACGTTTTTCCGTGTGATCCTGCCCAATTCGCTCACGGGCATCGCGGCTGCGGCCGTGCTGGTTTTTCTGCATTCCATCGGCGCGTTTGGCGTTTTGCTGATGGTCGGCGGCAGCATTCCGGGCGAGACCAAAGTCGCCTCCATCGCCATTTACGAAGCGGTGGAGATGATGGACTACCGAGCGGCGGGCCTGCTTGCGCTGTGTTTCATCCCCATTAGCTTCGTCTTTCTGCTGGCGATCAACAAACTCAATTCAGGTGGCCGAGCATGAAGATAGACGCAACGTTAACCCGGCAACTGAAATATTTCGACGTGGATCTGGAACTGTCCTGCGAGACGGAAAAAATGCTGGTGATGATCGGTCCCTCCGGCGGTGGCAAAACCACGATTGTCCGCATGCTTGCGGGCCTGGACGCGCCGGACGCGGGTCGAATCGCTTTCGGCGATGACGTCTGGTTTGATTCGCAAAAACGGGTCAATGTAAAACCGCAGGCGCGCTGCCTGGGCTATGTGTTTCAGGACTATAATCTTTTTCCGCATCTCAATTTATTTGACAACGCGGCCTTTGCCGCTCGCGACAAGGCCGAAGTGGAAGACTTGCTGGCGCTTTTTAAAATCGATCATTTGAAAAAGCGAAAACCCCATCAGGTCTCGGGCGGCGAGCGGCAGCGTTGCGCGATTTGTCAGGCGCTGGCGAGGCATCCGCGCCTACTATTACTTGATGAACCTTTTTCCGCACTTGATGTCGTGACGCGCCGGGGATTGCGCGAAGAGCTCAAAGGCCTGAAAGGGAAACTGGCATGTCCCGTGATCTATGTGACGCATGATATTAACGAAGCCCTGTTTCTGGCAGATGAAATTGTGCCGGTGGTGGACGGGAAAATCGACCGGGGCTGGATGCAGCGGACCATCACGCGCGAACCGGGAGAAGGCACGCCAACCAAAGGCGCGCGCGAGCCGAGACTGGCGTTGGTTTATTGAAAATATCGGGAACGGTTCTTCCGTCCGGCGAATGCCGGATAAAACCATTCTCTACACTACAAGGAGCAAAATAATCATGAACATCTGCACCTATTCCTACGAAGAATATATCCATCTGGTCAAATCCTTTCACGGCACGCTTGCGCCGGGGCTTCTGATTGGTGGTTTCATGGTGGATCTGGCAATGAAGCATCTGCCGGAAGGTGAATTTTTCGACGCGGTCTGCGAGACGCCTGTGTGTTTGCCTGACGCTGTCCAGATTCTCACGCCCTGCACGATCGGCAACGGCTGGCTTTCCGTCGTACCGTTTGGAAAATTTGCCGTAACGCTGTATGAGAAATACAGCGGCAAGGGCGTCCGGGTTTATCTGGATATGGACAAACTCAATGCCTGGCCGGAAATCCACGATTGGTATCTCAAGAAAAAGAAAAAGCACGAGCAGGATGCCGATGCGCTTTTCGGGCAGATCAGGCAAGCGGGGCATCGCTTGTTGAGTGTTCAGCACCTCCAAGTGGAACCGGATAAAATCCGCCGCAAGAAAATGGGGCCTGTGGCGGTTTGTCCGGTCTGCAATGAAGCCTACCCCACGCGCGACGGAGATCAGTGCCGAAGCTGCCAGGGGGATACGCCCTATTCCAACATCGTCTCCGTCGATGTATCGAAGTAGATTTCAGGGTTAACCGTTTTTTAGGAGTCGGGGATAGGTGAACCCCCCTCCTTTTCTAACCAAATGAAGGTGGCGCGAAGAGAGGCGGGGGAGGATTGTATGACGGGAAAATCCCCCTAAATCCCCTTTTAGAAAAGGGGATTTAACCGCGCTGTACGCGATCCCCCGGAAGTCCCACGCTGGGAAAAGTGGAAGATCAGGTTATGCTTCAACCGGGAACTGTTTTAAATCGACTTTATGAAAAGCTGGAAACGACCGCGAGAAACCGGCGCATTGACGACCTACGCGTGGGATTGAGTTACGTGGGCGTCAAGCTGGATAACGGGTCTGCGGGGATTGCCGCTTTGCTCCAGGACAGGTCGCCCCAAAGCTGCACCGTTTTGAAAGAAGCGGGGAATTATGCGGGGGCAGATGCGGCAGGCATGTTGCGCTATCTTGTCGACGGCCAAAACAGCCTGCATCGTGCCATGGGTTTGGCTCTGGCCAATGCCTTGATTGAAGCGCCCGATGATCAGACCGAAGACCGGGAAGCCACAACGTATTTCAATCTTCAGCCGGGAGAAAAAGTGGCCATGGTCGGCCTTTTTGCCCCGCTCGTCAAGCGTATTGAAGCAACGGGCGCCATCTTAACTGTGATTGAAAAGAACCCGCAGCGGCGGGAACTGCTCTGTGAAGAAGAAAAACAACAGGTTCTCCGGAATTGCCATGTCGCCATCGTCACCGCCACCACATTGCTCAACCAAACGTTTGAAGAGACCATCAGCCTCCTGGGGAGGCCGCGTGTGGTTGCCCTGATGGGACCGTCCACCCCGATGGCGCCGGATATTTTTCGTGATACCCTTGTTACTCATCTGGGCGGCGCGTTTGTGGCCGATGTCCCCCGTGCCTTACAAATTATTTCCGAAGGCGGTGGTACACCGGCGCTTCGACCTTCCTTGCACTTTGTGAATCTTATCTTGAAGAAATAAAGGCAAATCACCATCCGCTTTTGGGTTTGATAAGAATAATACGGAAATAGGTTTCTTCAATAATTTTACAACCAACGATCATTGTATGAAATACCGGTTCGTCAGCATAAAGCATCGCTAAAACAATTTCTTAAAATGCACTGACTATCTCTGTCTTATATAACATATTGACAAGCGTCTAACGGTTAACTTAGTATGACCGCAAGTCATAATGTGTTGCGTTTGTTAGGCTCGAATAGTAGAAAGAAAGGAAATGAAACGAAAACGAGGAATGGCGGTGACGTCAAAAGAGACACAGCTGTTCGCTTTCTAAATAACATATGTTTTATGTAACATATTGACATTTGTATGATGATGATTCATTTTCAAAATGTAAAACCGATGAAGTTGTTGGACTTGGCTCTCCCCACTGCTGTGCATTTTCTTGTAATTCAGATTTCCCGCTTTCTATGCAACCCGACAGCACAATCAATGAGAGAACATTGTTCGCCTTACAGAATTATCGAAACAACTGAGCGCTTTTAAAGATGAAAGGAAGGTTAGTGAAATGAAAAAAGAAGAGCAAAAAGGCGCATTACTTTCAAAATGGTCCCGCCGTACTTTTTTAAAGGTTTCTGCGGCAACGGCTGTGGCCGCAGGCGCGGTTGCTTCAGATCCATTGGGCACAGGCATGAAGGCTTTAGCTGTGGCGGCGGATGATAAGAGTTCCGCAACAAGCAAGGAGACCTTGTATTCCACTGTGTGCCGTTCAAATTGTTTCCAATGCTGTCGTTTGAACGCTCATGTACGTGATGGCAAGATTGTGAAAACAACGCCTGCCCCGTATCCGGATGGCATCTATACCGGGAGCTGTCTGAAGGGGTTATCCCTGGTCCAAAGAACTTACAGCCCCACCCGTGTCAAATATCCCATGCGCCGGGTAGGGAAAAAGGGCGAAGATAGGTGGGAGAGAATTTCCTGGGAAACGGCGATCAATGAAATTGCAGAGAAGTTTACGGCTGTGCAGTCAAAGTATGGTCCCGAGGCGCTGATGTTTGATATCGCATCGGGAGATTACGGCTTTGTCAACGGGTGTCTGGGCATGTATCAAAGGTTCGCAAACTCGATCGGCGTCAGTAAATTGAATGTCTGTTATGATCAGGCAACAGGATATGGAACGGATCGTGTCATCG
The DNA here is from genome assembly GCA_046484315.1 of Smithellaceae bacterium. Lineage (GTDB taxonomy): Bacteria > Desulfobacterota > Syntrophia > Syntrophales > Smithellaceae > UBA8904. Next base: position 5,038 of record JAWOJC010000057.1, read on the forward strand.
GCGGCGGTGTCTGGCTGTGGGGGAATGAACCCATGACCCTGCTGGATGCGAAAAAAATCATTATCTGGGGGTCGAACCCGGTTTACTCGACGCCTCAAAACTGGCGCATTATCAAAGAAGCGCAACGAAAAGGGGCAAAAGTCATCGACATTGATGTCATCTACTCGGCCACCGCAAATAAGTCCGATGAATTCATTCCCATCGTCCCCGGATCTGATTTGATGCTCGCTTTGGCGATGACGAATTACATTATCGGTCATAATTTGATCAATGTTCCTTTTATGAAAGCAAGAACCACCGCCCCTTTCCTGGTTCGGAAAGATAACGGTAAAATATTGCGTAAAAGCGATTTTGAGTCTCTGGCTGATCCCAAAGCAGATGATTTCTATGTTTGGGACAGCGTTGCCAATCAACCGGTCCTGCTGAAATCGGGTCCCAAAGATGTGGCAATCGAAGGAACCTACAACGTGAAGGGCGTAGATGTTGAAACGGTCTTTACGCTGCTTAAAAATCACGTGAATCAATACACTGTGGAAAAAGCCAGCGAAATGACCAAAATTCCTGTCGAGAAGATCGAATATCTGGCCAAGACCTATGCGGACAGCCCCACCATGGTTTATACCAATTACGGTATCGATCATTACCAGAACGGCCATTTGTGGGCATTTGCCGCCTTAGTTATGGCAGCGATTACGGGCAATGTTGGTGTGAAGGGGGCGGGGTTTGTCGGTAATTATGTCATGTATATGCCCTTAAACTATAAGGGCGCCTTTTATACAAACGGCAAAGCGGCAACGTCTAAAATACCGCAAACCATTTTCCATCAGGTTGTCAAAGATCAGGCCCTGGCCGGTAAGCCTTATCCCATCAAGGCGATGTTGACATTTTGTTCCAATTCCATGAGCAACATGGGACAGCAGAATGTATGGTTTACCGATATTGTGCCCAACATTGATTTTCATGTTGTGATCGACTTTGAAATGACCGACACGGCCAGATATGCCGATATTGTTCTTCCTGCGGCTTTTTGGATGGAAGTCGACGACCTGCGCGTTTCCTACAACAATCCGTATATGATGATGCAGGAAAAGGCGATTGAGCCTTTGTACGAAAGCAAACCGCCGGTCGAGATTTTCGGCATGATCGCGCGCAAGATGGGGCTGGAGCAATTTTTCCCGAAAGGCGTTGACGATACGTATTGGGTCAAAATGATGTTGGATACGGACGGATTGCGTAAAATGAACGTGACCTACGATCGCTTAAAAGCTGAAAAAGCCGTCCGTGTGCAGGGAACCTCCGAAGAGCCGTATATTCGCGGCGAGAAGTTTTTTTTAACGGGCAGTGCCGGCCGGGCTCAGCTTTATGCGGAGAACCCGTTGCCCCGCGTCAATTACGGTCAGGATTTGTCGCAGATAACCAAAAAAGAAAGACTGCCCTACTTCAAGGCCCCCGGGGAAGCGTGGCGTGATAATCCCTTATTTAAAAAGTATCCGCTGGTTTACATTCAGGAGCACTCCCGGTACCGGGTTCATTCCCAGTGGTTCAATACGCCGATGTTGCGCGAACTCGATCCGGAACCGCTGGCCAAAATCAGTCGTAAGGACGCCGAGGCGAGAAATATCAAGACGGGCGATATTGTGGAGGTGTTCAATGATCGCGGCCGGGCGGTTCTGAAAGCGGAAATTAACGACGCGATGAGTCCGGGTGTTCTGTCCATTCCCAAAGGGTGGCAGCGGGAGCAATTCATTAAGGGTTGCTATCAGGAATTGACCAGCACGACTTCAGATCCGATGGCTGTCAATTTTCCTTATTTTGACTGTCTGGTCGATGTGAGAAAGGCATAAAGGAGGTAAAAACATGCGATATGCAATGGCGATAGATCTGGATCGTTGTACAGGCTGTCAGGCTTGTACCGTGGCGTGCAAAGTTGAGAACAACCTGCCCAATCAAATCTGGTGGAACCGGATTATTACGGTCGGCGGAGAAAGTGCCGATACGCCCAAAGGAACTTTCCCCAATTTAAAGATGGAATTTTTGCCCATCAATTGTCAGCATTGCGAAAATCCGCCCTGCACGGCGGTTTGTCCCGTCAACGCGACATATAAAAGAAAAGAGGACGGCGTCATTATCCAGGATAATGACAAATGCATCGGCTGCAGGCTCTGTATCACGGCATGTCCCTACAGCGGGGTTCGGCAATTTAATGCTAAAAAGCCGGAATATGCCATAGAGGTTGCCATGGGCGATGACGGCGTTGCGCCGCACAAGGAGAAGACTGTTGGAAAATGCACTTTCTGCACGCATCGTCTGGCGAAAGGATTGGAGCCTGCCTGTATTCATACATGCCAGAATCTGGCCCGTTTTTTCGGCGATATTGATGACCCTCAAAGCGACGTCAGCAAGGCGATCAAGGGGCGTCGCTATATCAAAATGCTGGAAGATAAAGGCACCAAGCCGTCTATCTTCTATTTGACGTAACGCAAGATCATATAGAAAGCCTTTTTTTGCCTTACCGGCGCCTTGCCGGTAAGGCAATTTTTTAACCGTTGGTATATAATGCCGACGGGGAATCAATGGACAGGTGTGTGAAATGACCGATTGGAAAGAAGTGAACAAAGCAGAACGGGAGCTTCAAAGAAGCGTTGCCGCATCGGATATGTACAGAGTGTTGTTTATTGCTCTTCATTTTCCGACGGACGAATTAGCGTCGGGTTTATTGGACGGCAGTTTTAGTCATGATGTGATGTCCATTTTTGAAGAGCTGAATTTCCCCGCACAAGAAAGCGGGAAAATCAGAACGCAATTGAACGCTTTGAGCGGTGACAAAAAGAACAAAGAGCAATTGCTAACTGAGATGCGTCGGGAATATACCCGCTTGTTTACGCATCCAAAAAAACCGGTCATAGCCATCTATGAAACGACTTTCCTGTATAATCCTGAAGATGAGCTTCAATCCAAACCGTCTTTGTTTATCAGTCCGGCTGCGCGTGATGCGGAACGTTGTTACAAGAAAGCTGGACTGGAAATGTCGCGGGAAATTAATGAACCCGCCGATCATATCGCCACGCAGATGGAATTCATGATGTATCTGTATTTGCAGAAGGCAAAAAGCATCCGGAACGGCAATCGGGAGGAACTGGCGACAAGAGACGATGAAATCAGGGAATTTCTCCAGGCCCATTTGCAAAAATGGGCGAAGAATTTTTTTGATATGTGTATTTCATCCAGTCAGGCGGATTTTTACAAAGTGATTGGCGAAATAGGGAGCCTCTGCATGGCCAGGATGCTGGTCGTGGAATAACGAATCCCCGTTGCCAGGTTGTCTGTCAGCGGCAACTTTTTTAAATGGTCGCCTCCGACAAGAGATGTTTAGTGTCTCTTCGGGATGCACCCGTATTCGTGGGCCAGCGATGTATTTTGTTCGTATGCTTCCTTGATTCATCTCGGAGTGGGAATGGTGGCATAGCATGTTGTTCGATAAAGGTTATTCAATGACGATTGCCGGGGACAGGTGCTTGAACCGGAGATATCGCGGTGTGGCGTGCAATCACTGCAAAAGTCTGTGCCCATCGGATGCCATCAATTTACATGAAGACAGAATTGTTCTGGACAAAGATCAATGTACCGGTTGCGGTCTGTGCTTCGGTGAATGTCCCACGCAGGTCTTTGGTTCCAGTCGTTGGGATGAAACTTCGATTATTGGAAGAATCGAAGAAAGAGGTTGGAAGGTCACGGAATTCTTTTGCGGGCGGCACTTGCACCCCTATCTGGATGATAAAAACCGGGACAGGGGCGCTATTCAATTGCCGGCTTGTCTGGGGATCGTAACGCGAGGGTGCTGGTACGAAGCGGGTCTGAAAACGGAGATCGAACTGCGTCTCGATCAATGTGAACAATGCCCCCTCGCAAAAACGCTTCCCCGTTTGAAATACAATATCGAGACTGCAACGGAATGGCTTATTGCTTCCGGACATACCCCCCTGTTCAATTTGATCTACCAGAGCGGCCAAAGCAAAGTTAAGAAAAATCTGAAGGCAGTGGAAGCCGGATTAAAAGTAACTTCACGAAGGGACCTGTTTTTGTCGTTAGTGAGGGCAGGAAGAAG
>JAWOJC010000067.1:0-38078 GCA_046484315.1 Smithellaceae bacterium
TTTGGGCACGACGTATTTGCAGACGGTTGCCTTGGGTTCAAATTCAATCTTCAGACTCTCGAGTGTGCCGTCGATGATATGCCTGCAGATATCCACAAAATCCGTTTTTAAAAGCGGCAGAATGTTCATGGCCTCGGGGTCGCCGAAACGCGCGTTGTATTCCAGCAGTTTGGCACCGCTTTTCGTGGCGATGAAGCCGCCGTACATCACGCCCTTATAAGGCGTGCCGGTTTCCGCAAGCAGCGCCGCTGCGACCCGGCGGGTAATTTCGAGGCCTTCTTCAATATCCGACGGTCTCAAAAACGGCATGGTATGATCGGGCAGCGAATAAGAGCCCATGCCGCCGGTGTTGGGGCCGCGGTCGCCGACAAATCTTCTTTTATGATCCTGTACCAGAGGCGTTCCGACAACTGTTTTGCCGTCGCAGAGGCATTGCAGCGAAAATTCTTCGCCGTCGAATTTTTCCTCGACGATCAGGGAGCCGCTCTCTTTCAGAATCTGCGCGCACAGTTTCAGCGCTTCATCCCGGGTGGCGAAATGATCCCCCTGCACCAGCACGCCTTTGCCGCCGGTCAGGCCGTCGGGCTTGATCACGATGTCGTCGAGTTCGTTGATGAAATCTTCCACACCGGCCATCGTCTCAAAAACCTTAAACTGCGGATTGCCGGGGATGTTGTATTTGCTTACCAGATTGCGGGTGAAGGATTTGGAGGTTTCCAGGCGTGCCAGGCTCTGGTTTGGGCCGACCGAGGGGATGGCGCAGGCGGCCAACGCGTCGACGACGCCATGGTTGAGCGGGTCTTCCGGGCCGATCACGGCAAAGTCGATTTGATTTTTCTTTGCAAAATCCGTTATGGCTGAAAGATCGGCATAGCTTCCCAGTTGAATGGCTTCCGACAACGAGGCGATTCCCGGATTGTTGGCTTTCATGAATGAAAACAGGCGCGGTTTGTGTTTGGAACGGGATATGGCTTCGGCCATGGCATGTTCCCGCGCGCCGTTTCCGACCAGCAGTATGTTGGGCATGATCTAAGTCTCCTGAAAAAAAATTATAATGACCGTTTGGTTATTTAAACACGTCTTTGAGCAAGTCCGTCACCCTTGCCCGGGGATTTGTCCGGATGTTCGTTTCTTCCTGCGCCAGGACATGAAACAGTCCGTCGAGCGCTTTGGCGGAGACGTAGCGGTTCACGTCGAGGTCGATCATCTTGCCGACCACGGGCAGTTTCTGCACGTTGCCGGCAATCCGGTCGTATTGCTGGGTTACCTGATACTCGTTCATGGCCCCGCGGACCGCCGGTTCAAAAAGCGTCAGCAGAGTGTTGTAGGTCTTGCTTTTGAGGTAATCGGTCGCGGCGGTGTTGCCGCCCCGCAGAATCCTGTTGGCGTCGTCAAACGACATGTCCGCAATCGCGTCCGCGAAAATGCCAGAGGCGATCGGCGCGGCCTTTTCCGCGGCGCGGTTCATGCTGAGCGAAAATTCGTCGAGCTGTGGTCCGAAACCCACACCGCGCAGGAGGCCTTCCGTTTTCCGGATTTCTTCCGGCAGTAGAATTTTGACGGCAGCGTTGGCGAAATAGCCGTCTTTTTTGCCGAGGTAGGCAATGGTGTTCTCAATGCCTATCTGCAACGCCTCCTTGAGTCCCATGTCGATTTTTGTGTTTTGAGACGGGCGCGCGGTTTGCGCCTTGAGCGCGTCCTGGATCAGGTCTAGAAAGGAGGCGTGACTGTGCTGGCATAAACACAGAACAAAAAGAAGGCTCATGACGATCTTTTTTCGCATAACGCGGTTTCTCCTTTGGTATGGATGTCCGGGTCCGGCACGCAGGTGACGGATGAGGCCGGTGTTTCTTGTGGCGCGAGTATAAGAAAGAAGAGTTTTGATGTCAATGGAATTCATGGAATTTATGGCGGGGAGAGCGTATCGGGCGGTGTAAAGGGCAAGGCGCTTTTGTTTTTTTCCCGGTCTTTGCTCTTTGTCCTTAAAGTGCGGTTTCTTTTTTCCGCGTTATCTGATAAATTGACCGCCATCAACAAAAGTCGCGGGGTAATCCATCATTGGGTTTGAGTTCTGATGTTATTATATTGCTGGTCCTTTTTCTCTTCTCCGGTTTTTTTTCGTCGGCGGAAGCCGCGCTTCTATCTCTGACCGATCTGCATTTGCACAAAATGAAACAGGACCGCTATCCCTTTTTTGATTATGTGGTCAAGCTTTTGGACAATCCGCAGCGCCTGCTCATTACGATTGTCACCAGCAATGAAGTCGTCAATATCAGTATTTCCATTCTGGCCGCATCCTTTTTTATCGGTCTTTTAGGGGTGAACGGTCAATGGGTGTCCATCCTTTTTACCACGGTGGTGCTGCTCATCGCCGGAGAGGCCATTCCCAAAACCTTCGGGGTGACCTATCCCATGCAATTGTCCACGTTCGTGTCTCCGCTGCTTTCGGTCGTTTCCAAAATAGAGTATCCGGTGGTGGCCGGCCTGGAAAAAGCATCCAGCTTCATTCTGAAGCGCTACGGGCCTCACAGGGGGATGGATGCGGAAACGCTGATGGAAGACGAATTTAAAACGATCATCGACGCGTGCAGCCGCGAAGGCGTGGTAGATGAATCGCAACGGGAGCTCATTACCACCATTTTTGAACTGGGCGACCGGCCGGTGACGGATATCATGATTCCCCGCGTGGACATGTTCTGCCTTCCGCTGGATATGCCGGTAGAAGACATTTTGCAGTCCATCGCGCAGGCGAAGCAGGAGCGGGTGCCCGTCTATACCCAGGACCGCGACGACATCATCGGCATTTTATTTGCCCGTGATCTGCTCAACCACGTCTGGCGCGGCCAGCGGCCGCAAAGCCTGCGCAAGCTGCTGGTGCGGCCGTTCTTCGTGCCGGAGGAAAAAACAATTCACGGCCTGCTGCACGACTTTCAGGTAAACTTTTCGCAAATTGCCATTGTGGTGGATGAGTACGGAGGCGTTTCCGGCATGGTGACGCTTGAACATATCCTGGAACATCTATTTGAAGAGACGTACGGCGACGATGACGCGGTGTTTGACGGCTTCGAGCAGGTAGACGCCCGGACGGTGATCGTTCCGGGTCACATGCCGGTTGCGCAGTGCAACAGCCTGCTCGAAGCGGATTTGCCGGAAGACGAGTTCGACACGATTGGCGGTTTTGTGCTGCATCTGTTCGGCAAAATGCCGGAACGGGGTGAAGAAGTGTCTTTTGACGGCTATACCTTCCGCGTTGAGGGTGTAGGCCAGACCCGCATCCTGAAAGTCAGGATCGTCCGAAATATTTCCGGGGAGGCGGGTGAAGAGTCATGACCCTTTATCTGATCATCGCGGCCATTATCATCTGTCTTCTGCTGGAAGTGTTGTATTCCGGCGGCGAGGTGGCCCTGTTTGCCTCCGACATCAACAAAATCAAAAATCGCGCGCGATGCGGCTCTTCTTCCGCTTCGCAGGCGGTGAGGCTCAAGGAAAAACCGGAATGGTTTATCTCGACTTCGCTGGTCGGCACGAACCTCGCGATTATCACCGCCTCCACGTTGACAACCGGTCTGCTGATTCATCATTACGGGCTTGAAAAGGGCGAGCAGATCGCTTTTCTTATCATGCTGCCGACGCTGTTTGTGATGATCATCATGCGCAGCATCTTTCTGCATTACGCGGAAGCAATGGCGATCCGCGTGGCCTGGTTTATCCGGATTTCATCGGTGATTCTCTATCCGGTGTCCTTTGTCATCGCGGCCGTGTCCCGGGGGACAGTGCATCTGTCCGCCGACCGCAACGCCATCCAGACCTCTCATATCACGAAGGAGGGCCTGAAGTATATTCTGGGAGAAAAAACGACGGGCGGCGATATTCTGACCACGGAGAAAGAAATGATCAGCCGGGTATTTGATTTCACCGCGCTGACGGCGGATGATATCATGGTGCCCATTTCCGCCCTGACCGCCTTGCCGCAGGACATGACCATCGCAGAGGCGGCGGGCGTGGTGGCCGATAAAAAATATATGCGCATTCCCGTGTATGCGGATACGGCCTATAACATTGTCGGCATCCTTAATTATTTTGATTTGCTGGCGGTGCTGCTCAAAAGGAAGGACGAGGGTCCGGACGCGGCCACCGTCGCGTCGTGCATGCAGACGGATGTTTTTTACGTGCCGGAAACCAAGAAGGCCAGTGACCTGCTGATGGCGATGCAAAAAAAGCATGAGCAGATGGCGGTGGTGGTGGACGAGTACGGCGGCGCGGTCGGTATTGTCACCATGGAAGATATCGGCGAGGAGATCGTCGGCAGCATTGATGAATATGTCGCGGGAGAAAAACTGTATAAAAAGGTGGCTCCCGGCCGGTATCTGATGTCCGGACGGATGGAAATCGACGCACTGCAGCAGTTGCTGGACGTGAAAATTCCTGAGGGAAATTACGAAACCGTGGGCGGTTTTCTGATGCAGCAGATGGGGCGGATTCCCCAGCGCAATGAAAAATTTGAGTATGGCGGCGTGACGTTTGCGGTGGACAACGCCGATCCGAAATCCATCAAGGATGTCTGGGTCGTTTTCCCGCCGCATTTGGAAAAATCTAAACATCGTTAAGGGAGAGGAAAAATATCAACGTGAAAGACAGGAAGCTGCGTTCTCTTATACTGGCGGCGGGGAAGGGCACCCGCATGAAATCGGATCTGGCCAAAGTGCTGCACCCGCTTTTGGGTCGCCCACTCATCAGCTATGTGGTTGGCGCCGCCCGCGCCGTGGGCTCCGAAAAACTGATTGTGATTGTCGGCCACCAGGCAGACGCGGTTTGTGAGGCCGTTGCCGGGGATGATTTGATGTATGTCGACCAGAAGGACCTGCTGGGGACCGGGCATGCGGTTTTGCAGGCTGCGGGAGCCTTTGACGGCTTTGCCGGCACGGTCTTGATCCTTTGCGGAGATGTTCCGCTTTTGAGCGAAATGACAATTCAGGCGCTGCTGCAGCGTCACCGCGAGAGTCTTGCGGAGGTGACGGTGATGACGATTGTTCTGGATGATCCCGGCAGTTACGGACGGGTGATCAAAGACGAAAACGGCGATGTGATTAAAATCGTGGAGGCCAGAGACGCCACACCGGAAGAAAAGAAGGTTTGCGAGATCAACACGGGCATTTACTGTGTGGAAAGTCCGTACCTGTTTGCGGCTGTGGCGCAAATCGGCAATCAAAACGCGCAAAAAGAATATTATTTGACCGATATTATTGATATCAGCCGTCGCGGCGGACGCAAGGTGGCGTCTTTTGTTGCGTCCGATCCGATAGAGGTGATGGGGATCAATACGCCCGAAGAACTGACCCGTGCGGCGCGGTATCTTGAAAACCGGCAGGAAAAACAGGTTTAGCCCATGTCCGGTTTGATCAACGCCATGGGGTCAAAGGTGCTGTTCGCGCCGCTGGCCGGCATTACCAACCTGCCTTACCGCCTGATCGCGCGTCAGTTCGGCTGCGGTTTGTGCTTTACCGAAATGGTCAGCGCCAACGGCCTGATCCGTGAATCCGATAAAACCCTTCATTATCTGACCACCTGCCCTGACGACCGCCCGCTGGGGGTGCAGCTGTTCGGAGCCGATCCGGCCATTGTGGCCGAAGCGGCTCAGGTGGTCGCGCGCCGTAAGCCGGATTGCATCGATATCAACATGGGGTGTCCGGTGAGAAAGGTGGTCAAAACCGGTTCCGGCGCTGCATTGATGAAAAGCCCGCTGCTCGCGGGCCGGATCATTGCCGCGGTGGTAAAAGCCGTATCGGTGCCGGTGACGGTGAAAATTCGCGCGGGGTGGACCCGCGCATCGGTCAACGCTCTGGAACTGGCCCGTATTGCCGAAGACGAAGGGGCCCGGGCGGTCACGGTGCATGGCCGCACGGCTGATCAGGGATTTTCCGGTCATGCCGATTGGGAGATTATTGCCCGCGTCAAACAGGCCGTCCGCATTTCGGTCATCGGCAACGGGGATATCTGGCAGGCCAAAGACGCAGTCAGAATGCTTGCTGAAACAGGGTGCGACGCGGTTATGGTGGGGCGCGGCGCACTGGGTAATCCATGGTTATTCGAAGGTATTGGCCAATTGCTGGCCTGTGGGGAAACGCCCGCCGGACCCACGCTGGCACAACGCCATGAAATCATAAAGAAACACTGGGAAATGGAAACGGATTTCTACGGTAGAAGGCTTGCGGATAAGACCTTTCGAAAACATTTGCTCTGGTATACCAAGGGGTTGGCCGGTTCGGGCCGGTTTCGGGAAACGGTGGGGAAAATGAAGGATCAACAGGCGATGTTAACGGAATTGGACAGATATTTCAGCTCGCTGCATGACCTGTCCGCTGAAATAATGACTTGACATCTCCCGGGTGAATTGGCATAAATGGGGCCGAAAAAAACAGATTAAGGCAATTCAACCATAAGGACTGAATCGAACGTGGAAATAGTTAAATTTACAGAGCTTGAAGATAAAATCAAACAGATTGTCAGTGAGCAGGTTTTTCTAAAAAAACAGATTACAATTTTGGAGGATGCGCTAAAAAATAAAGAGTCAGAGGTAGAGGAGTGCAACAGTAAGCTTAGGGTACTGGATGAGGAGAGGAACAGCGTACGCGCGAGGGTGGATTCACTGCTAGATTTACTTGCAGACATAGAAGTGGCAAAATAAGCTTCCAGGGCGTGGGTATTGAAAAAGCGTTACGATATTAAAATATTAGGGCAGGAGCTTGCGGTTTTAAGTGATGCGGAAGATGAACAAGTGGCCAACGTTGTCCGGTTTGTGAATGAAAAGATGGAAGAGGTTGTGCGGTCCAGGGAAGGACTCAGGGCATTGGACGTTGCCATCCTGGCAGCTTTGAACATTTCGGAAGATTTAATAAAGTTAGAGGGAGTGAACAAGGATCTGTGCGCGCAGCTTGAGCGACGGTCCGAGAAATTGATTCAACTGATTGAAAGTGCAAGTTAATTAAAAGATTGGTCTACCCCCTGCGATGTGCGTGATTGTCATTTGTTTTTGAGCCAACACTTTGAACCTGGGGCCTATTTCTTGTTTGTGGTGAGCATGTCTGCCTTTTCCGCTGGTCGGGTGGCAGAAAGCCTGAAGCAGGCAACACCGGGCGCCCACTTATAAAAAGGTTCAAAATCGTGATTAACACGGCATAGGCGGGGGTTTTTTATACCCTGTTTTTCCTCTTTTTTCCCATCCCGATCCCTTACCACATCAAAAAAGCAATGAATCCTTCGGTATCGCTTTTTTTGCGTCCATCGAAAGGTTTAAATATAGCCTGACAAGACAGCGGCGGATCTTTTTTTAAGCCTGGTCGATGATCGAGGAAGGCAACGAGGAGGGTAATACCATGTTAAACGGAAGTTTATTTGTCCTGATGATAGTCGTTGCAGTGCTGTTCGGTGCGATTTTCGGTTTCGTACTCAACAAGATCTTTACAACGAAGAAAGTGAAGGCCTCCGAGAGTCTGGCGGCGCGGATTGTCGAAGAATCCAAAAAAGAAGCAGAAAACATTAAAAAAGAGTCGATGCTGCAGGCCAAGGAAAATCTGCTGAAAATGAAAGCGGATTTTGACCGGGAAACCAAAGAGGTTAAAAGTGATCTGGAGGGGTTGGAAAAACGCATCCGGACCAAAGAGGAAAATCTTGAAAAACGGATGGATTCTCTCTCGCAGAAAGAATCCGGCATTGAGGGACGCGAAAAGAACTTAAGCCAGAAAGAGAGCGCGATTGAAGAGAAACACCGCAAGCTCGACACCCTGGTGGCGGAACAAAAGGAGAAGCTCGAGAGTATCGCGGGCATCACGCCCGAAGAGGCCAAAAATATCCTGATCCAGTCGATGGAATCCGAAGCCAAACATGATGCGGCGGTGCTGGTGAGGAAAATCGAAGAGGAAGCCAAGCTGACCGGGGACCGCAAGGCCCGGGAAATCATTGCCTACTCCATTCAACGCTACGCGGGGGATTATGTGGCGGAACACACGGTTTCTGTCGTCAACCTGCCCAGCGAGGAGATGAAGGGACGCATTATCGGCCGTGAGGGCCGCAACATTCGTGCGATTGAAGCGGCCACCGGCATCGATCTGATTGTCGATGACACGCCCGAAGCAGTGGTGCTCTCCAGTTTTGATCCGGTCCGCAGAGAGGTGGCCCGGATATCGCTTGAGCGCCTGATTCAGGACGGCCGCATTCATCCCGGCCGCATTGAAGAAATCGTGAAAAAGGTTCGCACCGAAGTGGATCAGATCATCCGGGAAACCGGCGAGAAAGCCTCCTTTGACTGCGGCGTCCACGATATTCATCCCGAAATCATCACGATGCTCGGATCGCTCAAATACCGCACGAGTTACTCGCAAAATGTCCTTCAGCATTCCGTCGATGTCGCGTATCTGACGGGGCTGATGGCCGCGGAACTGAAAATGAACATCAAGGAAGCCAAAAGGGCCGGTCTTTTGCACGATATCGGCAAGGCGGTGGATCACAAGATTGAGGGGACGCACGCGGCCATCGGCGCCGATTTTGCCAAGCGTTTCGGCGAGAATCCGCGCATCGTTCAGGCGATTGCCACCCATCACGATGACGGGCGCAACAACACGCTTTTAGGCGTGTTGGTGCAGGCGGCGGATACGCTTTCGGCAGCCCGCCCCGGCGCGCGCCGCGAAATGCTGGAAACCTACGTGCAGCGGCTTGAAGAACTCGAAAAGATCGCCCATTCCTTCAACGGCGTTGATAAGTGCTTTGCGATTCAGGCGGGGCGAGAAATCCGCATTATGGTCGAAAATGAAAAGATTTCCGACAACGACACGGTGATGCTGTGCAACGACATCATCAAGAAAATTGAAAACGAGATGTCGTATCCGGGGCAGATCAAGGTGACGGTCATCCGCGAAACGCGTGTTTCCAATTTTGCCAAATAGCGGATGAGGATTGAGTAAAAAATGAAAATATTATTTATCGGCGATATCATCGGCAAGCCCGGCCGGGTGGCCGTCAAAGAGCTGTTGCCGTCTCTGATTGCCTTGCAATCCATTGATCTGGTGATTGCCAACTGCGAGAATGCCGCCGCCGGTTTCGGCATCACCCGCGACATTGTCGAAGAGCTGTTCGCGGCGCACATCGATATCCTGACGTCCGGCAATCATGTCTGGGATAAAAAAGACGTTGTGGAATACATCGACGATTACGAAACCCTGTTACGGCCCGCCAATTATCCGTCTTGTGTTCCGGGGGCGGGGTCCGTCCTGTTTCCGACGCCCGCGGGCGATTATGTCGGCGTGCTCAATCTGGCCGGACGCATCTTCATGCAGCCGATCGACTGTCCGTTTGTTTGCGCCAAAAACGAAGTCGCCCGGCTCAAAGCCAGAACCAATGTGATCATCGTCGATGTTCACGCGGAGGCGACCTCCGAGAAAAAAGCCCTGGGCTGGTATCTCGACGGCGACGTGTCCGCGGTGCTGGGCACGCACACGCATGTGCAGACGGCGGACAACGAGGTCTTGCCGAAAGGCACGGCCTACATCAGCGATGTGGGCATGACCGGGCCTTTCGATTCGGTGATCGGCATCAAAAAAGAAGCGATTATCGAACGATTTTTAACACAGATTCCCAATCGATTTGAGGTGGCGAAAAACGATGTCCGTCTGCAGGGCGTTGTGATGGACATCGATGCGCAGAGCGGCAGGGCGCAGGCCATCGAAAGAGTCAGCGTCAGGCTTGATCAATAAATGGAGGCCGTCAGCATGAAAAGCGGTTTTGAAATCTTAAAGGAGCGGGGGTTCATTGAACAGTTTACGGATGACTCCCTGATTACGGACCTTTTTTCCAAAGGCCCCGTCACCTGCTACATCGGATTTGATCCCACGGCCACCAGTCTGCATATCGGCAGTCTCGTGCCGATCATGGCGCTGGCGCACATGCAGCAAAGCGGCAACCGGCCCCTCGCGCTTGTTGGCGGCGGCACCGGACTCATCGGCGACCCCAGCGGCAAAACCGAAATGCGCCAGGTGCTGACCCGCGAAAAGATCGATTACAACGCCCAATGCCTGGGCAGACAGCTTTCAAAGTACATCGATTTTGCCGATGGGAAAGCGCTGCTTCTCAACAACGCCGATTGGCTTACCCGAATTAATTATATTGAATTTCTGCGCGATATCGGCAGGCATTTCAGCGTCAACCGAATGCTCGCGGCGGAAAGCTATAAAATTCGCCTGGAGAAGGGATTGAACTTCATTGAGTTCAACTACATGCTCCTGCAGGGCTATGACTTTCTGTATCTGTTCCAGAACCACGGCTGCGCCCTGCAGATGGGTGGCAACGACCAGTGGGGCAACATGCTGGCCGGCACCGAACTGATTCGCAAAGTCGAAGCCAAAGACGCGCATGCCCTGACCTTTCCGCTCATCACCACATCGCTGGGCCAGAAGATGGGTAAAACCGAAAAGGGCACCGTCTGGCTGGATGCCGAACTGACCTCGCCTTATGAATATTACCAGTACTGGGTCAACTGCGATGACGCGGATGTGGAGCGGTTTTTAAAGCTCTTCACGTTTTTACCGCTCGAAGATATCGGCTCGGTCCGGTCACTTACAGACGCCCGGCTCAACATGGCCAAAGCCGTTTTGGCCTACGAGGCGACGAAAGTCACGCACGGCGAAGAGGCGGCCAGGGCCGCCTGGCGCGCCTCAATGGAGGCGTTCCATTCGCGGCCGGTGGATGCCGACCTGTTTGTGTCGAGCAGCATTCCGCGCTACGCCCCTGAGGCCGACACCTCGGGCATTCCCCGCTACGCCGTTTCCCGTCAGGATATTGATTCCGGATTGCTCATCACGTCCATTTGCGCCAAGTCGGGTCTTACACAGTCCATGTCGGAGGCCAAGCGCCTCATTGAACAGGGTGGCATCACCATCAACGAGCGTCAGGTGAAAACCATGGATGAAAAACTCTCCATCGATGATTTTGCCGGGAATTCCGAACTGCGCATCCGCAAGGGGAAAAAGAAATATCTGATGGTGGAGATAGCCCCGGGCTGAAGATGGATCTTGCGAGGGTCAGGTGTCGGGGGCGAGGCGCAAAACTATGATCCAGAAACGGAAATCAGCCGTCCGCGATAAAGCGCGCAAAATACGCCTGCCCTGGCTGTTGAATCTGGCGGGGTTTTTCTGGCAGCGAAAAATTCTCAAAAGAAAAATGCCTCTCCTGGCGAGCTTTAAGGTCACCTACCACTGTAACCTGACATGCCGGGCCTGCCCGTATCACTTGCGAGGGGCCAAAGAAAACACGCGTATATCCTGGACCCGGGCCGTCAGTGCCCTGGATTTACTGGCCCGCTTGGGAACCCGCATCGTCGTTTTTGAAGGCGGCGAGCCTATGTTGTGGCGCGACGCATCCTACCGGCTGGACGATCTGATCGTGTATGCCCGCAGGCGCTTTTTGCGCGTTGCGGTGACAACCAACGGAACGCTGCCTCTGGATATCCCCGCCGATATTGTCTGGGTCAGCCTCGACGGTCTCAAAGACGCGCACGACGGCCTGCGCAGCAATTCTTTCGATCGCGTCGCCTCGCATCTCAGGGATACGAATCATCCGCGCGTCTTCACCCACACGACGATTAATCGCCGCAACCGGACCGAACTGGAATCTATCGCCAAGTGGGTGAAAAACATGCCCGCTGTGAAGGGAATGACCTTTCAGTTTTTTTATCCCTATAACCAGGGCGAGGATGATCTGGCCCTGACGAAGGAAGAAAGGCGCGCCGCCGTTGAACAACTTATCGAACTTAAAAAAAAGGGTTTTCCTGTGCTGAATTCCGCAGGCCGTCTGCGCGCGATGATCGAGAACACATGGCGTTGTCATGACGACATCCTGATCAACGTTGATCCGGACGGCACTGTCACGAGAGGGTGCTATGTGAAGAGCCGCGGCGAAATCCACTGCGATGCCTGCGGTTTCACGCCGGTTGCCGAAGCGTCCGGCGCGCTCGACTTGATTCCGGGATCGCTTTGGGCGGGTTGGAAATTGTTTTTGAAAAAAGCCTGAGGGTAAAGGGTGTGAGGCATGAAGGAGCTGATTGCATATGAAAAGAGTCTATCTGGCACGCAACCCCGCGGATGCGCATTTGCTCAGGGGCATTTTAGAAAGTCATCACATCCAGGCCGTCGTTCATGGCGATTTTTTGTGGAGCGCGCGCGGCGAGGTGCCGCTGACGGTGGATACCAGCCCGTCGGTCTGGGTTCAACATGACATAGATTTCGAACGAGCTTCGGAGGTGGTGCGGCAGTTTCAGTCTCAGATCTCTGCCGACGCTTTTTCGGGAGCGGATTGGACCTGCGGCCACTGCGGCGAAACCAATGAAGGACAGTTTTCCGAATGCTGGCAGTGCGGCACCGGTCGGGATTAGTCCGGCTTGCGCCTTCTTTGCGGCACAAAAGACACATCAGAAAGGACAGGCAATGAATAAAAAGGAAATCGTCATCCTGGTGGCGGGCGTGCTGGCCATTCTGGCCGTCAGTTCGCATTTCAACGAACAGTCCAAAAAAAAAGCGGATTGGTACAAAGCCATCGTACAGGTCTCCGAGTCCATAAACAGCCGCTGTCCGGCGATGCTCAGTGATGACATCCGGCTCGATGCGGTCGAGGCCGGAACGGACAGGCGTTTGACCTACCACTGCACCCTGATGCATGTCCGCGCCCATGAGATTGATGTTTCATCATTTAAGGACCGCTTAAGACCGGGCATCGTAGGGCATGCCGGAAGCAACCCGGAGATGCAGGTTGTTCGCGATCATCAGGTGGAGCTGTTGTACGTCTACAAAGATAAAGACGGCACGGAGGCCTTCCGCATCTTCGTTTCTCCCAAGGACTATCTTTAAACCGTTTCACGTTTAAAGTTTCATGTCTCCTCAGTGTTGCCGCGATTTTATTCCTTGGGGATTCCGAATTTTTCCATCAGGTCGTAGAGCGTCGGACGGCTGATGCCGAGTTCCGCGGAGGCTTTGGTGAGATTGCCCTCATTGCGGGCGATGGATTTGACGACCATTTCCTTTTCCAGAAGGTCGCGTGCCTCCCGGAGGCCGAGCCGTTCGCGTGGCACGCCGTCTGCGCTGATTTCCAAATCCGCCGGTGTGATTTTTTTCTCATCGGTCATGATGACGGCCCTTTTGATGCGGTTTTCCAGCTCACGAACATTGCCGGGCCAGTTGTACTGTTCAATGGCGTCGAGCGCCTGCTGCGTGAAACCTTTGATCTTCTTTTTGTTGGCCTGTACGTAGCGTTCGAGAAAGACCCTGGCTAGAAGCAGAACGTCCTCGTTTCTATCCCGCAGCGGCGGCAGCGCCACGGAGATGACACCCAGCCGGAAATATAAGTCTTCCCGGAATCCACCGGTTTTCATGGCTTCTTTCAAGTCGCGGTTGGTCGCGGCGATGACGCGCGCGTCCACAGAAAAAGGCTCGCGGCCGCCGACACGCTCCACGACACCGTCCTGGAGAAACCGCAGCAGCTTGACTTGGAGCGAAAGCGGCAGCTCACCGATTTCGTCGAGAAACAGGGTGCCGCCGTGTGCCATTTCGAACTTTCCTTTGCGTTGAATGTGCGCGCCGGTGAAGGCGCCTTTCTCATGACCGAACAGTTCGCTTTCTATTAGATTTTCGGGAATCGCCCCGCAGTTGATCGGGATGAATCTGTTGGATTGGCGAAGACTGAGCCGGTGCAGAGCGTGGGCGACCAGCTCCTTGCCCGTGCCGCTTTCGCCGGTGATCAGTACCGGTTCATCGGTGGTAGCCATTTTGCGGATGTCGGAAAAGACGTCCTGCATTTTCCGGCTGATGCCGATCATTTCTTCGAAATGGTCGGCGCCCAGTTTCCGGCGCAGAGATTTTTGCTCCTGTTCCAGTTCGGAGACATGGAAAGCACGTCGCAGGACGACTTTGAGTTCATCGGTTTGGATGGGTTTGTAGAAATAATCATACGCGCCTTTTTCAATTGCGCGCAACGCGTATTCCTTTTCTCCCCGGCCGGTGATGATGATGACTTTCGTATCGGGGTAGTCCGTCAGAATTTCATCGAGAACGGCAAAGCCTTCTTCCGCGCCTGCGGGTTCCGGCGGCAGTCCCAGATCCAGAGTGACCACGGCGGGCTGTTCCTTGTGCATTGTCGCAACGGCGCTCGGGCGGTCCTCGGCCAGAAGAATTTCGTAATCACCGATCAGCGCCCATTTCATCTGGGTGCGCAGATCCTCGTCGTCGTCTACCAGTAAAAGTTTTTGTTTTTTCAATTCAGTCCTCTTTCGATTTTAAGCTGACCGGCAGAAGCACCCTGAAGGTGGTGCCTTGGCCCTGCTCGCTTTCAACCTGAAGCTTTCCGCCGTGCGCATCCACAATTGTTTTGCAGTGATACAGGCCGATGCCCATACCCTTTTTCTTGGTGGTCTGAAAGGGGCGAAACAGGCTCTTTTCAATATATTCTTTCGACATGCCGCAACCGTCATCGGCAACGGCAATAGAGATCCAGTTATCCGCAAGGCCGGTGGAAACAGTGATCCGGCCGCCGGGGCCGGCCGCATCATACGCATTCATCAGGAGATTTTCAAAGACTTTGTACAACTGATCCGAGTCCACGGACATTTTGGGAAGTGCTGCGTCGGGCTCTTGCGCGATGGGGGTCTGTCCGGGCCGGTGCGCGTCGGCCACGGCGCCGGAAAGCAGCTCGTTGATGTCCGTCTCTTTGTAGACCAGATCGATTTTCCGGTTCAGCAGCGACAGGCGGCTGCTCATGGTGTTGATCTTGTCCACGCTTTGCGAGATCGTTTTCAGCGCGTCGGCGCGAAACTCGGGATTGTCCATGTGCAGCGGCAGGTTTTGCGTGACCAGTGAAAGTTTGGAGGCCAGGTTTTTGAGGTCATGCATGAAAAACGCGGACATGGTCTGGAAAGCCTCGAGTTCCTTGGTCTGGCGGAGTCGTTCGGAAAGTCGCAGATGCAGCAGGGTGGATGCGGCCTGATCGGAAATCGTTTTGATCAATTCCGTTTCCTCAAACGTCAAGGGCTCATAGAAAACTTTTTCGCTCAGCGTCATGATGCCGATGAGCTGGCCTGCGGCGTTGAGGGGAACGCAATAGCGGATGCGCGATTCCTTGGTTTCGAGTTCATAGGTGTTGATCAAATCCTCGGCCCAGTCGTCCTCGCGCCCCTTTAAATCCACCGGCGTGTTCTGAGACGTCATGGCATGGATCAGATCCGTGCCGCCTTCTCGAAACAGATGCAGTTCTTCCACCTGTGCCGGCGTAAAGACGGTGGAACCGCCGAAGGTCAGTCTCTCTTGCTTTTCGTCGGTCAGCCAGATGCTGACGGAGAGAATTTCCAGGGTCTCGGAAACCATCTTGACGATGATACGGCACAGCTCACTGATGCTGTCAACCGAGGTGGTCCGTTCCGTGAAGTTTTCCCAGATCTTCTGATAATCGTAGTAGGGGCGCTTCAGGTGGCGGCTGATGAAACGCTTGCGTTTCATGCGCAGGCGGTCGGAAAGCAGGACGACGGCCAGGCCGATGACGGTGACGAAGATCAGAAAGATGATCAGGTTGATATTGCGAAGCCATTCGAAATGAACGGAGATCCAGGCGATGACGCCCAACGCGATGAAGTAGGTTCCGACGATGAGGATGGTGAAGGATGTGTAGAGAAACTGGTGCGACAGATGTACGCTGATGTTCATCGGGCGGCCGCGGAAAAGCGCGCGCAGGAAAAAAACATCCGCGATCAGCAGCGCGCCGAGATTGACGGCAAACAGGTCCGTGTCCACGCCCTGAAAAAGAACCGCCTGACTCTGTGTGAACAGGCGGATGCCGAAAATGCCGGCCGCGGCGATGAAGATGAATTTGGTCTGCCAGCGGGCATGCCCCGTTGAATGACGGAAGGTTCTTTCCAGGTTCATCAGGATGACGACCGTGATCATCATCCAGGCCAGATGCCAAACGTAACCTGGCCAGCCGATGCGGATAAACAGGGTTGTTGTGTCCTGCGGCGATAAGACCAGCGTGATGAAGCTCGTGTAAAAGACGGTGGTCATCAGAAGGGGGATAACCACGGCCAGGCCCAATATCCATTTCCAGCGGGCAATCTGCTCTGTGTAATTGGCGCGGGCGAAACTGACGCTGAACAGCAGCCAGACGCCGGGCGCCACAGACGAAACGATCAGGCGGATTTTCTGCCAGCGCAGAAAATCTTCGAGGGTTGCCGCGTAAAACACCATGCCCGTGAGCGCCGCCTCCGCGGCAAATACCAGCATGCCCGCCGCGAAGATCCCCTGCACCCCGGAGCGCCGGCCGCGGTAAACGGCAATGGCCGCAACCAGCAGGGTGACCACTGCTGTTCCAATAGCCAGAGCGCCATAGTAATTCATAAATTACCCGTTGCCTTCGGACGGTTCGTCAGGGGCTTTACGCACAGGGTTTTCCCGGCGCCTTAAAAAGAAAAGGATCGGCGCCATCAGCAAAAGCGCCAAAATGAAAAAGGGGATGCCGCCTTCCCGGTGCAGAGAGCTCTCCAGGATGCGGACATCCACGTAGTTGCCCAGAAGCGACAGGGTGAGAATCCGGATGCCGTTTTTGAACATGGCGATGACGATCGCGCAGACGGCCAGAATAACAATCTTCCATGGGGAGCGCAAAAAAAGGTAGCCGGCCAGGATTGCCGTGATGAAAAGCGCCAGTCCGGAGCGGATGCCGCTGCACTGTTTGGCGACCTCCACGCTGACCTGGGGCAGATGAAAGACAAAGCCGTCTCTCATAAACGGCACGCCGGAGATCCAAAATAAAAGGTTGGTGAATTCCGTCGAGCCTGCCTGCAGCAGGAAGATGATGCCGTCCATCATGGTGGTGGGGACTGGCACGATAAAAATCAGAAAACAAAGGGGAAAGAGCGCGATGCGGTAGGCTTTTGTTCCGTAGAGCAGAACAAACGCTCCCTGGATGAAAATGACCACCGATAGGGCGATCAGCGAGGCAAAATTGTTTCTGTCGAGCGATACCCCCCAGATTTGTCCGAAGGCGAAAAGCGCCAGGGCGGCCACGAGCACCGGGATTCCCCGGGTCAAATCATAGCGCTGCGCGCCGAAAATCTCTTTTCGTTTCAGAAACAGCAGATACAGTGTGATGAGCGGGATCAGGGCGATGTGCGTGTAGTATTCGCTTTTGCCGGAGGAGCGCAGCGCCTGGATCGGCGTGTACGTCATGACGAAGGCGACAAGGGCGAACGCGCAAAACAACAGGTTGCGGCGGTTGACATAATCCCTGACGTTGATTTTCAACATGCTTTTATCGAATTTCACCTGGTGGCCCCTTTTCTGATGTTTTGCGTGAGTGTGGCTTTCGTAGCATATTTTGAAATGCCTTACAATTATTTAGATAAAGCATTTTCTGATTGATTTTAAGCCATGATTGCTTTACCGTGCGCCAAAATTTTTATTGAGGGGACAACATGCACTATACGCGATCACCGCTTTGTCACGGGTATGCCAATCAGACCCTGACGATCGATTTACATACAGGCCATGCGGAAGTCTGTCCGCTTGACACACGGATGCGGGATTTTTTCATCGGCGGCCGGGGCCTGGGGCTTTATCTGCTGCATCAGCGCGTCACCTCTCGAACAGATGCCTGCGATCCGGAAAATCCCCTGATCTTTTCACCGGGACCGCTGGGGGGGATTCCGCAATTCCCCGGGTCGAGCAAATGCATGGCGGTTTCGCTGTCGCCTTTGACCCGCATTCCGGGCGTGTCCAATTTCGGCGGTTATTTCGGTGCTTACCTGAAATATGCCGGGTTTGACGCGCTGACCGTGACGGGCATAGCGGATGCCGGCACGATGATTGTGATTGATGGTTTTGCCTCAACGGTCACGGTCACCCGCGCGCCCGGGGCGGCTTCTGTTTTTGATCTGGAGAAAATCCTTGTGGATCGGTTTGTCCGGGCGGGGCGTGATCGCAAGGAGATCGCTTTTCTTACCACCGGCGTCGGGGCGGCCAACACCGTGTTCGGCTGCATCAACAGCCACTATTACGATGCCACCAAGCCGGTGGCGGGCGGCAAAGGCCTTTTCCGCACCAAGCAGGCGGGCCGCACGGGGCTGGGGTCCGTCATGCGTCACAAAAACATTACCGCGATTGTCGTTTTGGCGTCCTTTCCCCATGGCGATAATCCCTACGGCGCCGAAGACTGGGGCACGGCGAAGGCTGCGGGACTGAGACTGCACAAAATCATCAAAGAGGTCGATCCGCAGGCGCTTCAGATGTATCTGCGGGGATCAGCCGGCGTGGTTTCCTTTATGAACAAGCAGGAATATCAATCCCTGCCTGTGAATAATTTTCAGTACGGTTCGCATCCGGAAGCAGGCCGGATCTGCGGCAAAGCTTATGCCGAAGGCCTTTTTGAACACCGGGGGATGGACGGGTGTTTTCCCGGCTGCAATCTGCGCTGCACCAAAGGCGGCTGGGTGACGCTGACCACCGGTGAACAAGCGGAAAAGAAGGTCTGGGTGGACGGTCCCGAGTATGAAACCGCCGCCGGTTTCGGATCCAATCTCGGCGTGTGGCATCCCGAATTCATCATGGAGGCCAACTGGCATTGCGATAACTACGGGATCGATACGATCAGCACCGCTGTCATCATGGCCTTCATCATGGAGTGCTATCAGCGCGGATATTTGATCGCTGAAGATACGGACGGGTTTGTGCTGACCTGGGGGGATGAGAAAACCGCGCTGCAATTCATTCATGATCTCGCGAACCGTAAAACGGCACTTGCGGGTGTGGCCGCTTCCGGCATGATAAAACTGGCCCGGTGGGTGGCTGAAAGATACGCAGCCCGCACCGGAAACCCCGCTCCGGCTGAAGCGCTGCAAACCTTTGCCATGCAGACCAAGGGGCTGCCGTTTTCTTTGTACCGGACGCACCGGTCCTTGTCCATGCAGGCATCCTATGCAGCGGCCAGCGATATCGGCGCGCATCACGCGGCCGCCTGGCTCGTCAAAGTGGATCTGCTGGGTGCGTTTCCGACCTTTGCGGATAAAGCCAGAGCGTTGATCATGTACCCGCGCGTACGCCTGGGCAACGACAATCTGGGGCTGTGCAAACTGCCCTGGGTGGATGTTTTCAACCCCGAATCGCTCAACCGGGGCGACACGGACATTTATATCAATCCCGCCTCACAGGAACTCTACGCGGATTTTTACAATGCCATGCTGGGTACGGCGCTGACCTGGGAGCAGATTTTCGAGCGGACGGATCGTGACATCAATCTGCAGCGTGTGATGAATGTGATGGCCTTCGGCGAGGCGACTCTTTCGCACGACTGGATACCCGACCGGGCCATCGGCCCCACGGAGGATGCGCTCTACGAACTGGAAAGGGATTATAACGACGCACAACTCGCCCTGGCGCTCCGGTTGCCTGCGGATGAAATCGCGAAAATGGAAACCGCCGAAAAAAGACGCGCCCTGATGAAGCACCGGAAAGAAGAACTAAGCAAATTGATCCATGTCTATTATCAAGAGCGGGGCTGGACGGGCCAGGGTGTGCCGAAAGTTCAAACCCTCCGGCAAATCGGTCTTTGGGCGTATTTGAGTGATGAAGCCAGAGAAATAATAACCCGGCTCAACAGTCTATAGGGCCGGGTCTGCCTTCGGGCTGTGATTTTTCCTTTGAAAAGAGACGTCCGGCAAACCGGGCGATTTTCCGGGATACGGGAAGGCAGGCGTGAATCCTCGTCAGTGCTTCGCGGGCCGCCGCCTCGCCGATTTTGACCAGATCTTTGGATCGGCTGAAATCCGACCAGTGCGTTGTTCCGAGCGCCGGTTGGATGACCACGTCCGCGTCTTTGAGCTCTTCGGCCTGAAGGGCGTTGGCGGTGATTTCGCCCGCCCGGTACAAGACATCTGTCGCCGTTTCAATTCTGGCGTCCGGCGGCAGATCTCTGTCTACCATCACCGCGATGACCGTGTCCGCGCCGGCATTGCGCGCCGCGTGAACCGGCACGAGGCTGACCACGCCGCCGTCGGCCAGCAGCCACTGGCCTATGCGGACCGGTTCGGCCGCGCCCGGCACGGAACTGCTGGCCAGCACCGCCTGACGCAGTGAGCCTTCGGAAAAAACGACTTGACTGCCGGTGATCAGGTCCGTGGAAACGGCGAAAAAGGGGATCTGAGTCTGGCGGATGTCGATGTCGGGAAGCAGCGACTCGATCAGCGATTGAAAATCGCCGGTCGGGACGATGCCGGGGCTGAGGAATGCCCGGGTGAGCCAGTAGCGGTTTTGAATATAGGCCTGAGTCTTTTGCAGAAAATTTTTAGGCCGTGGCGAAAATGATTCGCCCAGAGATTTCAGGGTGGAGTCCGCAAACGCGGCGCTGGCCAGGTAGGCATCGACTCTGGCGGAGATTTCTTTGGGGGTCAGGCCGCAGGCGTAGGCCGCGCCGATCAACGCGCCCGCGCTGGTGCCGGCGATCAAATCGATGTCAATACCCTCCTGCTCAAGCACCTTTATGACACCGATATGGGCCAGGCCGCGAACCCCGCCGCCGCCGAGTGCCAACCCTACTTTTTTTCCATACCAAGTCATGCTGTGTGGCTATCCTGTCCGTCATTCAAATCGTGTTTCTTGTATCAATACGGGATGGGTCTGTCAACTGCCTGTTCGCAGGTGAACCCGTCGCCTTGTTGGCGTTGATTGCGTTGTGCGGTTTAAAAAATCAGACTTCTTGACTTTGTTGGCGATCCCGACTATAGGTTACCCCGTGAAAAGACGTGGTGCTCCAAAAGGTGCCGTTTCCCTTCACCGCAGCAGGCAGATCGTCGAATGATGAGATAAATTAAACGGATAAGGCAAAGCAAGTCCTGTCGGGTCAAAAATGAGGCAAAGCGGTCTTTATTTCCTTGCTTTTGAATATTTTACTTGACAAACGGGCGGTTATTACGTAGCTTGCGCCTTTAAATTTTTATGAGAAGTGGTGATTGAAAAATATGAAAACATTTTCCGCAAAGGCCCATGAAACAAAACAAGACTGGTATGTCGTCGACGCGTCCGGCAAGGTGCTGGGGAGGCTGGCCAGTGAAATCGCTTCGCGCCTGCGGGGCAAACACAAGGCGATCTACACCCCCCATGTCGATACGGGTGATTTCATCATCGTTGTGAACGCTGAAAAAATCCAGATGACCGGCAAAAAGCTGACGGATAAGATTTATTATTCCTACTCCGGATACCCGGGCGGGCTGCGCGAAACGGCCGCCGGAAAAATGCTGGCTGAAAAACCGGAAAACCTGATCCGTATCGCTGTCGCCGGGATGATGCCTAAAAACAATTTGGGCAGAAAGATGCTCAAAAAACTGAAGGTTTACAGTGGCAACGCGCATCCCCATGAGGCTCAGTGCCCGCAGACCCTGGCGGTTTAATTGACCCCGCATCGTGAAGAATGGATAATTATTATAGGGAGAAGTCATGACTGAACAACGTTATTATGCAACAGGTAAGAGAAAAAGCGCGATTGCCCGCGTGTACATGAAGTCCGGCAGCGGCAATATTGTCGTTAATAAAAGAAACATCGAAGAGTATTTCCCCCGTCCTTCGCTGAAGATGATTATCCGCCAGCCCCTGGAGATCACAGGCAAGAAAGACCAGTTCGATCTGTTCGTCAATGTCGCAGGAGGCGGTGTTGCAGGTCAGGCCGGCGCCGTTAAGCACGGCATTTCCAAGGCCCTTCTGGCATACGACGCGGAACTTCGGCCGATTTTGAAAAAAGCCGGTTTTCTCACCCGTGATGCCCGCATCAAGGAAAGAAAGAAATACGGACAACCGGGCGCCCGTAAAAGATTCCAATTCTCCAAACGTTAACGCATTCAAGGGGGGCTTCAGGCCTCCCTTTTTTTTAAGGATACACACCTATGTCGATTAAAGCAGCCATCTATGGCGCAAGCGGTTATACCGGACAGGAGCTGACGCGGATTTTATCCGGTCACCCGCAGGTGGAACTCACGGCCGTCACCTCACGGCGATTTGCCGGACAGTCTGTTTCGGACGTTTTTCCTTCCCTGTACGGTTTAACCCCTCTGAAATACGAAGACGCGACCCCCGAGCAGATTGCCGGTCTGTGCGATGTGGTTTTTCTGGCCCTGCCGCACGGCGTGTCGATGGACATCGCTCCGGTTTTTGTTCAGGCAGGGAAAAAAGTCATAGATCTGAGCGCGGATTACCGACTGCATGACCTCATGATTTATGAAAAATGGTACGCGAAGCACAAAAGCGCGAATCTTCTGTCGCGCGCCGTCTACGGCCTTCCTGAACTTTACCGGAGCGCCATTGAAACAAGCTCGTTTGTCGCCAACCCCGGCTGTTATCCGACCAGCATTATCTTAGGTCTGGCACCCGCTTTGAAAAACGGTCTGATCGATCCGTCAACCATTATTGCCGATTCCGCATCCGGTGTGAGCGGTGCGGGCAGAGATCCTCTGATCGGTTCGCTTTTCTGCGAGGTGGCCGGCGGCTTCAAGGCTTATAAAGTCGGCAAACACCGGCACACGCCGGAGATCGAGCAGGAGCTGGGCGCGCTGGCGGGCGAAGCATTCGCGGTGACTTTTACACCGCATCTGTTGCCGGTCAAAAGGGGCATTTTGAGCACGCTCTACGCCACGCTGAAAAAAGAGATATCGCAGGCGGAATTACACGCCCTGTATACGTCTTTTTATGAGGCAGAGGCTTTCGTGCGGGTTTGTCCCGAGGGCGTTTATCCGAATGTTTCTGCGGTGGCCGGATCCAATTATTGCGATATCGGTCTGGCGGTGGATACTCGGACCCGGCGGGTGATCGTTCTTTCCGCCATTGACAATCTGATCAAGGGCGCCGCCGGTCAGGCCGTGCAGAACATGAACCTCATGTGTTCCCTGCCGGAAGACTGCGGTCTTCGGATTGCGCCGCTTTTTCCCTGAAGAAAGAAAGACCTCATGTCTCAGAAAATATTTAATACCCGGACGCGAAAAAAGGAAGTTTTCCAGCCGATCACTAAAGGCGCGGTAGGCATGTATGTTTGCGGCATTACCGCCTATGATGTCTGCCATGTCGGTCACGCTCGGGCGGCTGTGGTGTTTGATGTCGTCTCTCGTCACCTCAGGGCCCGCGGTTACAAGGTGACGTATGTCAAAAATTTCACCGACATTGACGATAAAATTATTGACCGGGCCAACGCCGAAGGCGTCGATTTTTCCGAAATCGCCGAACGCTACATCCGTTTGCATGACGAAGATATGGCCGCGCTCAATGTGTTGCCCCCGACCGTGACCCCGAAGGCCACCGGCCACATGGCGGACATGATCTCGCTCATTTCCGCGCTGGAGGAAAAAGGCATCGCCTACCCGGTGGACGGCGACGTGTTTTTTTCAGTGAATAACTTTCCCGCTTACGGCGGATTGTCGGGACGACTGCTCGATGACATGCAGGCAGGCGCCCGCGTTGATGTCAACGACAAAAAGAAAAACCCCCTTGATTTTGTGTTGTGGAAAAAAAGCAAGGAAGGCGAGCCGTCCTGGGACAGCCCGTGGGGCAAAGGCAGGCCCGGCTGGCACATTGAGTGTTCGGCCATGAGCCGTCGGTATCTCGGTGATACGTTTGATATTCACGGCGGCGGCGAAGACCTGGTTTTTCCGCATCACGAAAATGAAATTGCCCAGTCGCAGGCTGTGACGGGGAAACCGCCTGCCCATTACTGGATGCACAACGGCTTTGTAAAAATCAACGCCGAAAAGATGTCCAAGTCTCTGGGCAATATCTTTCCGGTCCGGGAGATTATCCGTCAGTACCATCCCGAAGTGCTTAGGCTGTTTATGCTTCAGAGTCATTACCGCAGCCCCGTGGATTATTCGGACACGTCTTTAAAAGAAGCCAGAGCCGCGCTGACGCGCTGCTATGCGGCTTTGAAACTGATGAAGGACGCCCGTGCAGGCGCGTCTGCGCAGAGCGAAACAACCCCTCTGCCCGCACGGCTGGTGTATATCGGCAAACTCAATGAGCTCAAAGACAGGTTTGACGAAGCGCTTGATGACGATTTCAACACGGCCCAGGCGCTGGGCTGCGTATTCGAGGCGGCAAGGCTGATCAACAACCTGCTGACGGCGGAAAAAAAGATGCCGGCCGGTGAAAAGCAAAGTGTTGTGGATGTTGCTTTTCCTGTCTTTGACCATTTTCGTGATGTGCTGGGTGTTTTTCAGTCCGATCCCGACCTGTTTTTCGATATCGATCGTGAGTTTGAGGTGCGGAAACGCGGCTTGGACGTTGGTAGAATTGTCGATTTAATCTCGAAAAGACAGGCAGCCCGAAGCGATAAAGACTGGGGGCTGGCTGACGATATTCGCAAGGAACTCGACGCGATGGGGGTTGTGCTGAAGGATTCCCCGATCGGAACCACCTGGTCGGTTGCATAACTTCTCTGGCGGTCTTTTTTTCTGTTTTCTGAATAAAAACCTGAATATTTATTCCAACAGTGCCGAAATATATGGTAAACGTTTTCGACGGGATATAGACTTTTCCGCCGTGAAGGGCTGCGTTGAAACGAAATAAAAAACGATGCGACAAGTGAGGCAGGCGATGAAAAAGATAGCAGGTAAGTGGCCGGTGCTGGTCCTGGTTCTCCTCGGGGTCTTTGTGCTTTTAGGCCCCTACTATGACGGCAGGGTTTCTGCCCGGGACAAAAGTATCTACAAAGAGATCAAAACCTTCAACGAAGTCCTCGATATGGTACAGAAAAACTACGTTGAAGAAGTGGATGCCGCAGCCCTGATCCAGGGAGCGATCAACGGCATGATCAAATCGCTCGATCCCCACAGCGCATTTATGACACCGGAAATGTACAAGGAACTGTCTGTGGAAACGCAGGGTCATTTTGGCGGGATCGGCATTGAAATCACCATTTTGAAAGATGTGCTCACCGTGGTTTCCCCCATTGAAGATACCCCGGCATTCAACGCGGGTGTGAAATCCGGCGATCAGATCATACGGATTGACGGACAGTCGACAAAAGATATTACCATTATGGAAGCCGTTAAAAAACTGCGCGGCCCGAAAAACACAAAAGTGACCATTACGATCCTGCGTGAGGACAGTCCCCTGTCCAAAGATTTCGTTTTGACCCGTGATGTCATTCAGATCCGTAGCGTGCGTTCCCGGGTTTACGGGGATATCGGTTACATCCGGATCGCTTCTTTCCATGAACGGACATCCGCAGATCTGAAAAAGGCGCTGGCCGAGGTGAGTTCAAAAGCGTCGCCCATGAAGGGACTCGTGCTGGATTTGCGAAATGATCCGGGCGGTCTTTTGAACCAGGCCATTGAAGTTTCCGACATGTTTTTGAAATCCGGTGTGATCGTTTCCACACGCGGACGCAGCAGCGCTATGGACATCAAGTCTGTGGCGAAGGATTCGGGCCGCAGTGAGGTGACTGTGCCCATGGTCGTGCTCGTGAATGAAGGCACGGCCAGCGCGGCAGAAATCGTTGCCGGCGCTCTGCAGGACAATGGCCGGGCGCTGATTGTCGGAACCCAGACCTTTGGCAAGGCTTCCGTCCAGACGGTCATCCCTCTGGAAGACGGATCCGCGCTCAAACTGACCACCGCGCGCTACTACACGCCCAGCGGAAAGTCCATTCAGGCGGAAGGCATCCGGCCCGATATCGTGGTGAAAGCACTGCGTCTGAGCGAAGAGGCGGACTTCGCTTCGGAGGATCGCCTGCGTGAAAAAGATCTGAAAAACCACATTACGCAGGGCAAAGACGACAAAGGACTTCCTGAGGAAAAAAAGCCGGACACGGACGCATCTGATCTGGACAAAGACAACCAGCTCAAAACGGCGATCGACATAATTAAAAGCTGGCAGATCATGAAGCCGCAACTGTCGGCGCAACCCTGACAAACGGTTTCAGGGATCGGGAAAACGGTTGGATCTTATGAAAAAGAAAAAAAAGAATCAGATCGTAAAGGCGGCGCTGATCGCACTGATTGTCCTTTCGGTGGCCGCGATTGTTTACGTATTGCAGTTCAAAGAAGAGCCAATGCCGCAGGCCAAACCGCCCGTGACCCAACCTTCTGTGGACAGGCCTGTTTTGGAAAAAGAAAAACCTGCGGTGCCGGTTGAGAAGGAAAAGCCTGAAAAAGAAAAGGTGGTTGTTTCCAAAATTGAAAAAAAGCCGCTGCCGAAACCGACCCGGCGGGTCGCTATCATCATTGATGACATCGGCTATGATATGACGGCAGTTAAAAATCTGATCGCGATTGATGCGGACATTACCTTTGCTATTTTACCCCACATTACCTACTCGCGCCGGGCTGCCGACATGCTGCACCAGGCCGGTCGGGAAACGCTTTTGCATCTGCCGATGGAGCCTGCCTCCTATCCGAAGG
The DNA here is from genome assembly GCA_046484315.1 of Smithellaceae bacterium. Taxonomy (GTDB): domain Bacteria; phylum Desulfobacterota; class Syntrophia; order Syntrophales; family Smithellaceae; genus UBA8904. The sequence continues at coordinate 26,450 of JAWOJC010000067.1, forward strand.
CAAAGCCGGGTGAAGGCGCTTTGTTCACGGATATGAATGAAGCGGAACTGATACACCAGATGGAGAAAAACTTTGCCTCCGTTCCCCATGTTTCAGGCGTGAACAACCACATGGGATCCAAATTCATGTCGGATGAAGAAAAGCTGACGCTGGTCTTCCGTGAGTTAAAGAAGAGAAATATGTTTTTTATCGATTCCCGCACCACGCCCCAGTCAAAAACCGCCGCCGCGTTGCGCACCGTTGATGTGCCTATCGGATCCCGCACGGTTTTTCTGGATAATGAACGTGACTACAACCGGATCTATCGCATTCTGATGGAAGTTGCCAATGCCGGGGATCGCGGCGTCCCGGCCATTATGATCGGTCACCCCTACCCGGAAACCATCCGGGCGATCAGGGATGCCAACAGGGTGTTTCGGGAAAAGGGCGTGGTGGTTGTGCCCGTATCCAGGCTGATACAGAAGAAAGCGCCCCAGGGGGCTTCCTAAAGTCACGACAGAAATCCTTGAAACAGCACAGACATGACGGGTCTTGTTCTATGCGAAAAAAAATAAACACGTTCCTTTTTTCCTCGATGCTGATCGTCTTTTGCATGGGCGGCTGCGCGTCTGTCCCCGCTCCCCGGCTTGCCCCTCAAGCGCCGCAAGACGGCGAATCCTTTTCCGGCAAGGCTGCCTATCACTTTTCAATGGCTATTTTGCTCAAGCAAGACGGTGACCTGACCGGCGCTGTGCTGGAGATGCAAAAGGCCCTGGGCGCCGATCCGGACTCTCCCTACCTGATAGCCGAGATGATTGCGCTCTACATCGAAAACAGTGAAGCGGACCGTGCCCGAAAGCTCGGTGAGGAAGCGCTGGAAAAATATCCCGAAGCTACACGCATCCGTTCCATCATGGGCGGGTTGTATTTTCATTTGCGCGAGTATGACAGAGCGATTGCCGAATATAAAACAGTGATCAGGCATGATCCCAAAAACCTGGTTGCTTATTTTTACCTGGCGACGATTTACGCCATGCAGAAGAAATACGAAGACTCCGAAAAGGCTTTCCAGGATTTTTTGGTCCAGGATCCGGACAATCTGATGGGAAATTATTATTATGCCAGAGTTTTATCCGACATGAATCGTACGGCAGACTCGGAAGCCCTGTTCAAAAAAGTAATCATGGACCGGCCGGATTTTGAAGCGGCCGTAGTCGATCTGGCCGCGCTTTATGAAAGGACGGGGCAACTCGATCAGGCTATCAGTGTTTATCGTGATATGCTCGTGTCCAATCCCGCGCGGTCGAACCTGCGCTTGAAAATCGGTGATTTGCTCATCAGGCAGAAAAAACCCGATGCGGCGGAAAAAGAGTTTTTAGAGGTGCTGCTCTATGAACCCGATCATCGGGAAGCGCGCACGGCTTTGGGCCTTTTGTACTATGATATGGAAAAACTGGATCTGGCGATTGCCGAATTCACGACGCTTCTGAGCCGGAATGTTTCCGACGACCGGATACGCTATCTGCTGGCCAACACATTGGACAAGTCCGGCGACGATAACGGAGCGGTTGGGCACTACCTGCGGGTATCTCCGTCCTTTGAACTTTACGCCAACGCCCGGATTCAGGCCGCGATGATTTTGAAAGCGCACAAGAAAAACAAAGAGGCTGTTGCCTTGCTGCAACAGGCGATCACCATAAAGCAGGATCAGGTGATTCTCTATCTCTATCTTTCTTCGCTTCAGGAAGATCAAAAAGATATGGATGGCGCATTACAGACTCTGCTTGCCGCCGGTCGGCTCTTTCCCCGCGATGTCGACGTGCATTATGCTCTGGGCATGGTGTATGAAAAGACGGACCGTCTTGATGAGAGCATCTCCGCGATGGAAGCCGTTTTGAAAATTGATCCCGAACATGCCGATGCGCTCAACTTTATCGGTTACAGTTGGGCGGATCGCGACATGAACCTCGATGAAGCCGAAGATCTGATTGTTCGCGCTCTCAAGCTCAAACCGGACAGCGCTTATATCCTGGATTCGCTCGGTTGGGTTCATTTTAAGAAAAAAAAATATGACAGCGCGCTTTTGCATCTTAAAAAAGCGCATGATCTGCTACCGGACGATCCGACGATTCTGGAGCATCTCGGGGATGTGTATCTGAAAATCGGCCGCAACCGGGAAGCGCAGGCGGCTTACCAAAAAGCGCTGCAGATGGATCCGGATAGCAGCGGTCTGAAAAAGAAACTCGACCATTTCAACCCCAACCCCTAAAAACCGGCAGAAAACGGTTTTTGTCAGGATTCATTTCCATGATACGTGATCTGAAGCTTATCGCCAGTCTCTTACTTTTCCTGATGCTCATCTGCGGATGTGTCAGACAAGTTGTGGTGCCGGATGCCCGTCCGGAGAATGTATTGGCCGGTATCGTCCAGCCGGTTTCCGGGACGGATCGCATGGTCGGCATAGCCCGCATTGATGTGATGACGGCTGAAGGGCATTATCCGGTTCGGGCCGCTCTCGTTTTTCGCAAGCCCGCCTACCTGCGCCTGGAATTGCTGCCGGTGATCGGCACGCCGGATTTTTTTCTGGCTGCGACACCTGAGGCCATGAACATCTTCATCCCTTCCCGGGCGGTTTTTTATACGGGAAAGCCCACCGCTGATCATCTGGCGCGCTTCCTGCCCTGGTCGCTCGACATCGCGGACCTGGTCACGATTCTGTGCGGAAGCTATCCCGCGCTTTCCGGGCAGATTGTATCGTACGCGTATGAGCAAGGCGCAAAGGAAGGTGTTTTCGGAATCAAAATGCGGGCGTCATCAGGCGCTTCTCAGCTGATATGGGTGGATGCGCAAGGAAAGCTCGCCGGTCTGCTACGCTTTGATGAAGCGGGAAAAGAAATTTATCAGGTTCTCTACGAAGACTATTCGTCGCAGATGGCCTTGCCCGGACGGATCACGATCAAAACAGCCGACAATCAGGCCTCCGTATCCATCAAATATGCCGATATGAAAATTGAAACCACAGATGATTTTTCAGTCTTTGACTTGATGCCGCCCCCGGGAGTCAAAATAATTTTTTTAGAATAACGCGTAACGCGCAGGAGGCCTGCAAGCCTTCTGCGCGTTATTTTAACGGGTGGCCTGTGAAAAAATGCCGGCGGCGTGTTCGTGTGCCGCCGGCATTTTTAAATCGTTTGCATCACACGTGGAGGCACTGTCCCCCGGCCACGACAAGGCTTTTCGCGCTGATATAGGAGGCGGCGTCCGAACACATGAATAAAACGGTGCCGGCAATTTCCTCCGGTTTGCCGAAGCGTCCCAGCGGCATCGTGCTTTGCATCGCCTCCCGGAGTCCTTCGCCTTCCGCCATTTGTTTTTCGAACATCGGCGTTTCAATGATGCCGGGGCACACCGCGTTAATACGGATATTTTTGCGACCGAATTCAATGGCTGCGGCCCGGGTCAGGCCGATGACCGCGTGCTTGCTGGCAGCGTAGAGGGACATCCCCTCCTGGCTGAGCCAGCCCGCCACGGAAGAACAGTTCACAATCGACCCGCCACCCGATTGGATCATCAGCGGGATTTCCTGTTTCATGCAGCGCCAGACGGCCTTGACATTGATGTTCATCACCGTGTCGAACTCCTCGACCGTGTAGTTGCCGGTGCGTTTCATGGTCGGCCAGATGCCCGCATTGTTGAACGCGCAATCCAGGCGGCCGAATTTTTCCTCAATGGTCTTAAACAGACAGTCGATCTGATCGGCTTCCATCAGATCGGTTTTAACAAACAGACCTTCTCCGCCCTGGGTTTGAATTAGGTCTACCACCTCTGCGCCGAGATTATCGCGACGGGCGGCGATGATGACTTTAGCGCCTTCACGGCCGAAAGCAAGGGCCGTGGCCCGGCCGATGCCGGAATTGCCGCCGGTCACCAGTACGACTTTATCTTGAAATCTCTTTGTATTCAATGTGTGTCTCCTTTGTGTCTTAGTATGAGATGTATCCGCCGTCGATGGCAATTTCCCTGCCGATCATAAAAGCCGCTTCGTCGGTGCAAAGCCACAGGGCGGCGCCGGCGATTTCTTCAGGCTGACCGATACGGCGCAGACAGGTTTTGCCGGCCATGACCTCGAGCATTTTGGGCATGAAGGGCAGTGCCATTTCGAGCATCTCCGTCATGATCGGACCCGGGCAGATTGTGTTGATCCGGATATTGTCTTTGGCGTATTCGAGAGCGGCGGTTTTGGCCAGACCCAAAGAGCCGTGTTTGGAGGCACAGTAATGCGAAAGCCCAAACTCTCCGATGACGCCCAGGATGGAGGCTGTATTGATAATGACGCCGCCGCCCTGCTTCTTCATGATATCGATCTCATGTTTCATGCACAGCCAGACGCCGCGCAGATTGGTTTCCATGAGGCGGTCCCATTCTTCCTCTGTGGTTTTGATCAGGGTGGGGACATGTCCCAGCGACACACCGGCGTTGTTGAACGCGAAGTCCAGACGGCCGTATTTGTCCAGAATGACTTTAAAAAGGTTGTCGATATCGGCAGGATTACGGACGTCGGTTTTTACAAAGATGGATTCCCCGCCTTCTGCGGCGATCTGTTCGACCACTTCACGGCCGCGTTCCTCGCGGCGCGCCGCCATGACAACTTTCGCACCTTCTCTGGCAAACGCAATCGCAGTGGCCCGTCCCATTCCGGCTGTGGTTCCTGTCACCAGCGCGATCTTTCCTTCAAACATTTTAATTTCCAAAATAGCTTCCTCCCTTACCATTATCTTGGCATGTCCTTATGATTTCCAGCCTGGCCATACCAATTTGTGCGAAACTTTAAATGTAAAGGATTACCCTTGTCAAGAAATATAGCATTTTTCATGACAGGCGCTGTTTCACAAAAGAAAACAGACAAAAAAAAGGGGGCTGTTTCAGCCCTCCCTTTTTTTGTTTATATGTTCTTCGAATCGGTTACTTGATTTCCTGGAGTTTGGCTCTGGCGATGCGCGCCTGATTGGTGTTGGGAAAATCCCTGATCACCTGCTGCAGAAGCAATCGCGCGCTGGTTTTGTCTCCCAGGTTGAGGAATGAAAGCCCCTGTTTTAAAAGCGCGTAAGGCACGCGGTTTCCATCGGGGTAATTTTTGGTGACCTTTTCGTATTCCAGAATCGCTTTTTCGTAATTCTTTTCAAAGAAAAAGCACTCTCCTATCCAGAACTGCGCGTTGTCCGAATACTCGCTTTTCGGATGGGCGGACAGAAAATTCTGAAATGCCGTTCTGGCTTTGGTGTACTGACCGTCCTTAAAGAGCTGATAGGCGGAAGAGTACATGGCTGCTTTATCCGGCTTGGCCGGCACGTCACCCGTGGATACGGTGATGTCGTAACCGTCACTTAAGGAATGCTTCTTTCCGATTTCCAGAAAATTTTCTATGAAATTGATTTTTAGAAGAAGATTGTCGAGTTGTTCATTGTAATCATCTTCTTTTCTGGTATCGCGTACGACGCTCTTTTGCAGGGTCTCGATCTGTCCGCGCAACTGCTGGATCTGATCCCGAAGTTCGGAAAAATCCGCAGTGGTATTGGCCTGCCCCTTACGCATTGAGCTCAAGGCCTGGGTGTTTTTTTCCTGTTCTTTTTTAACCTCACCGATCTGCCCGTCGAGTGTGGCGATCTTTTCCTCCATCTGCTGATTCAACTCGGAGCGTACGGTCCTTAAGTCCGAAGACGTCACGCAGGCAGAGACGGACAATGAGAAAAGCGCAAGAATAATATAAAGAGACTTTTTCAATGCTTATACCTCGGAGGCTTAGCGGCTATTCCAACACAAACTGCGCGCGCCGGTTTTGCGCCCAGGCATCTTCCGTGCTGCGGTCGTCCGCCGGTCGCTCTTCACCGTAGCTGATGGTGACAATGCGAGAAGCATCCATGCCCAGATTGACAAGGTACTGCTTGGTTTCCTGTGCGCGTCTTTCTCCAAGCGCCATGTTGTATTCAGTTGTGCCGCGTTCATCGCAATGGCCTTCGACGATGACTTTGGCATTCGGGTTTTGACGGAAAATATCGACGTTGGCCTTCAGAATTTCGCGCGCGTCGGGACGGATGCTTGAGCGGTCGAAATCAAAATAGATGTTCTGGATGTTCAGCGCGTTGAGCGCGGCAGCATTTCTCTTTGCCGCAGCATCTCTGGCGGCCTGCGCTTTGAGCGCCGCTTCACGGTCTGCCTGTTCCTTGGCGCGGCGAGCGGCTTCGTCGTCTGTGGCTGTCTGGGAAGGAGCAACTTTCTGTTCTTGCACAGCGGTTTCCTCTTTGACGATGGCTTTCTTTTCGGCACACCCGCTGAAAATAGTCAGGCCAAAGGCCAAAATCATCAACAATCCTATCAGGGTTAAATGCTTTCTCATGTTGGATCTCCTTTCTTGGATCGGCTTAAGGGTTTACAGATAATTGTAGTCACTTGTTAGAGAAACTAAACATATTTAATATCTTGCTGTCAACCAAAAACACGCCGGCCCGTCATGGTGTCATTCGGGGCGACCACGATGGCATGACGGAAACGCCGTTGCCTTCTTGGAGCACCCGCGTATGCAGGCCATTGGAATTGATGATGCATAGCCGGGTTTTCGCGCCGGTGCGGGAGCCGTAGACAATTTGCCTGCCGGAAGGTGACCAGGAGGGATATTCGTTATTGGCGTCGTCAAACGTCAACTGAGTCAGATTTTCGCCTTCGGTATCCACCGTAAAGATTTGAAACCGGCGATTGATCAATCCTTCGAAGGCAATTTTCCCGCCGCGCGGTGACCAGGCGGGAGATGTATTATAGTTGCCCTCGTAAGTGATTCTTCTGACGTTATTGCCGTCGGCGTCCATGACAAATATCTGAGGTGTTCCCGACCGGTTGGAAACAAAGGCGATCTTCTCACCTGCGGGCGACCAGGCGGGAGACACATCGATGGCGTAATTGTAAGTAAGGCGTTTGAGACGCATCGTGTCGAGATCAAGGACGTATATTTCTTCGTTGGAATCCCTGCTCAGTGTCATCAGGAGCTTCCGGCTGTCGGGAGAAAAACCGCCGGATAAGTTCAGACCCTGGGATGACGAGACGATTCTTTCCTGTCCGGTTTTCAGGTTTCGCAAATAGACGGCGGGACGGCCGCTTTGATAGGAGGTAAAGGCCAGATAACGACCGTCGGGCGACCAGCGTGGCGCGGCGATAATACTTTGATGACGTGTCAGTCGGGCGGTATCTTCACCGTCATAGCTGATGGTGTGAATATCCGCTTCGGATCCGTTTTTGGACACGAAAGCGATGCGGGTATTGAAGTCGCCTGCGTCGCCTGTCAATGTCAGGAGAATATCCGTGGTGGTCGCTCGCGCCAGCGCGCGCAGGTCGGGCGTTTTCGAGATGTACCGCTTGTAAAGGAGGGTGCTGCCCCGCACAACATCATACAACCGGATTTCGCAGGCCGTCTCCTGAGGACTGACCGTCGTGATGAGACCGGTCAAAAGATAGTCCGCGCCGATGGCCGTCCAGTCTGAAAAGCGGATACTCTCCGGAAGGGAAACGCCGCTTTCGTCGAGGAAACTATTTTTGTCCAGAGGATTGAACAAGCCGGTGATCCCCAGGAGCTTTCTGATCTGTTCCGGCAGGGCGACGCTGAGATCCGCGGTTTTTGCCTGCCTGTCCGCCTTTTGTGTAAAATCGCTTACGGCGATGGGAAACTGACGGAAACCGGGCGAATCGATATCAATGTAAATTTTGGATGCGCGCGCCAGATCTGCCGTTGCCAACAGGGCCGGCAGAATGATGAAGAGCGTCCAGATTGATAGATGCTTCATAAAGCAGGGCCTTTCTTGTTTACTTCAGCTCCGACGAAGGAAATCGGATGCCGATTTCGATGCTGTTGCGTTTGTACGCTTCCGGCAGCGGCGGGAAGGGGGCGGATTTTTTAACAGCCCTGAGCGCAGATTCGTCATAGTAGCTGTTGCCGGAGCGTTTCTCAAAGCCGATATATTCCGGGTTTCCGTCGCGCGCGATGCGGATTTCAATGATGGTCAGCGTGTTTGTCGCGGGGCGCAGCGCATCCGGCAGCGACCAGTTGCTTTTAATCCTGGCTTGGACAAATGCGCTGTATTCGGCCAGGTGGGACGCGTCTGCCGCGCCGGGACCGGTCTGGCCGCCATACGCAGACGCCGGTTGCGAATCCTGTTTTTCAGGCGCGGGATGCGCAGCCGTGATCTGTTTTTGACGGATGGCGCTGATGGCCTTTGCAATGTCCGGCGCAGGTCCGTCTTGCGCTTTTTTGATGGTTGTCTGCCGCGACGTGTCGATCTCGCGCTTCACGATAACCCCACCGGCGGCAGGCGACGGCCGCATAATATCCTGAAGCCCCGGGAGTTGGCGCGACGTCATGACCGCCTCAGCGCTGACCAGCGATACGGAATATGTGCCGCTAAACGTCAACGGACGCGATGGTGTGGATATGGAGATCATCGCCAGGGCAATCACGATCAGGTGGAGAAGCAGGGAAAGAAAAAACATGTTTCGGGTGGTGACGGGATTGCCGCGAAAGCTCCTTTGGGGCTTCGGGTGGATCATTTCCTGCCCTCGGGTGGCGGTTCGGTAATCATACCGAGTTTATCGACGCCGGCCCTGCGGATTTCCGCCATGACTTCCACCACAAAGCCGTAAGGAACATTTTTATCGGCGCGCAGGAAAACCTCACGGTCGATGCGGTTGGCGAAAATTGCGATGAGTTTCGGTTGAATTTCGCCCAGAGGCATGCGGGTTTTGTTGAGATAAATTTCCTTATTTTCATTAATGCTCAGGATCAGTTTTTCTTCCGTGACGTCCATACTTTTGGATTTCACGCGCGGCAGATTGACATCGATGCCCATCGACAGCATCGGCGCCGTAATGACGAAAATGACCAGTAGCACCAGCATCACATCCACGAAAGGGGTGACGTTGATTTCGGACATCGTCTTATTCGGGTGATGCCTCCTTCTTAGTATCCGCATGGTCGATGGTCCTTTAAGTTCTGATTATTTGCGCACCAGGTAGCGTTCGACAATGTTGAGAAATTCGTCGGCGAAGTTGTCCATGTCCTGAACCATGGCTTTGGACCGGTTGAGAAAGTAGTTGTAGAAAATAACCGCGGGAATCGCGGCGGCAAGACCGGCCGCCGTGGCAATGAGTGCCTCGGAAATGCCGGGGGCCACGACTGCCAGCGTAGCGGATCCGCGCGCGCCGATGGCTTTGAAGGTTTCCATAATGCCCCAGACCGTGCCGAAAAGTCCGATGAAGGGAGAGGCGGACCCGGTCGTGGCCAGAAAGCCCAGTGCGCTTTCCAATTTCGTCATTTCGGTATTGGAGGCCCGGTTGAGCGCGCGCTGGACATTATCGATCGACGACAGCGGGATGTCGTCGCTCTGAGACGATTCCTTAAAAGGTTTGTTCATTTTGGTCAGCTCCGAGTATCCGACACGGAAAACTTCGGCGGTGGTCGAGAAGGTGTATTTTTTGGCCGCGGGCAGAACTTCGGAAAGCTTGCTGCTGCGCTGGTAGTCGGCATCGAAGGCATCATTCTCTTTCTGGATCTTCCGGTAGTAACGAAACTTCAAAAAGATGATCGTCCAGGAGACAATTGAAAAAATCAGTAGAATCAGCAAAATAAATTGAACGACCCATCCGGCATCCCAGACCATCCCGAGCAGGGAACCGTGAAAACCGCCGCCTATATCTAATGATCCAATATCTTTCACTATTTTATCTCCAAAAGTGGTTTTGAAATTTGCGTTACGGTAAAGTAAAAACCAAGCCTTGTCAATCCTTTTTGCTTTGCGTCTGTGTTGGATGATTGGCGAGCATCAAGGTTGCATCGCCTGCTTACAGATGTTCCGGCTCGAAGGTGACAACGTCGTCGATGCAGTCGGTATCCGCCACAAGCATTGCCAGGCGGTCGATGCCGAGCGCGATGCCGGCGGCCGGCGGCATGCTCGCAAGGGCCGTCAGAAACTTCTCGGGCATGTCGTAGCGTGACCAGTTCTTTTTCGAGCGGGCCGTTTGCGCCTCTTCAAAACGACGGCGCTGCTCATCCACGCCAGTGAGTTCCGAAAAACCGTTGGCGATCTCCATCCCGCCGATGTAGAGCTCGAATCGTTCCGCCACGGCGGGGTCACTTTTTTTGATTTTAGACAGGGCGGCCAGTTTTGCCGGATAATCATAGAGAAAGGCAGGGCGGTTGACTCCGAGATGAGGCTCAACCTGCTGTGTCAGTATTTCATCGAAGCGGTCTGTTTCCATGGCTTGTGTCAACGAAACGGATGCGTATTGAGAAAAGGCTTCGGCAACGGTGATTCTTTCCCAAGGGGCTGGTAGATGAATGGCGGGCTTTGTTTGCCAGACGAGATCCCGGCCGCACTCCATCTCTTGAAAAACAGCGATAAGTAATGCCTCGCACTGATCCATCAGGCGATGATAGTCAAAGCCCGCCACATACCACTCAAGCAGCGTGAATTCCGGCAGATGCCGGTCTCCACTACCTGGTAGCGCTCGATGACCGGACGGCTCACCAGGGCCTCGCAACCGATATCGTAAGTGAGAACGCGGTCGCCGGGAACGACCTCCAGAATAGGCTTTAAGGACCCGTTTTCCATTTTGACACGCATCTCCGCGGGGAAGCATCCCGTTGACTGGGAAAGGATCTGCTGTTTTTCCTTTTCGATTTTGGCCAGCTGATTTTCGAGCTGTTGGATTTCCTTCTCGGCGGCCGCGGCCTGGGCATACCCCAGGTCGGACTCCTCCTCGGCAGTGGGATGGCCGTCCAGCTTGACGGCCCCGAAGGTGTTGACGTGTTGCACCTGTTTGATCACGCCGATTTGACGCTGCTCTATCTCATATTTCTTGAGGCCCTGGATGCGCGATTTAAGGTTGGCGCTATCCCGCTCCAGTTCGTCGATGGATCGCGCGGGCGGCTGTGGGATGGCGGCTTTGGGTGCCGGGGGCGCTTGATTTCCGGCACTCGACGGGCCGTCAACCGAAAAAAAAACGCATCCCTGTTGGGGAAGAACGAGCGCCGAAAGGAGCGCCAGCGCAGATACCATGGGTGACAGCAATCGCATGCGTTTCATGAGTGACCTCGACTGGGGTAGCGGAATTGAATCCTGGCCGATGGCTTTCCCGGCGCAACGGCGCGGCCTCCTTCATATGGCGACGAGCCTTTTACTACAACCGTCTCATCCTTGTCAAAGTAAAATCAGGTAATGATGATGGGGTGCCCCATTCCTTGCTGTAGAAATCAATTATGGTGAATCCTCTCATCAATGCAGATGCCATGATATACCGCCGTGTTCGTGCGACGGCGGGGACGGGCTTTGGTTTTGTGATTATGCGCCACTCCATTTAAGAAATGCCGTCTTGTCGGGCCGGTTCTGCGGATACCTCCCTCGACCTGCGTTTGACCCATGCCGTCACGCTACCGCTTCCGGATCGCCGTCTGCTCCGGAAGACCGGCCGGGTTTACCATTCCCGTCGTTCCAGCCTGCTGGTGCTGCTCGATCAGGGCACAGACTCTGGTGTGTTTGCGCTGGCTTTTTATCCGGTACATGTCACGGTCGGCAACCTTGACAAGGTCCTCCGCGGCCTGGGCATCCCGGGG
>JAWOJC010000096.1:0-7343 GCA_046484315.1 Smithellaceae bacterium
ATCGCGCATAGCCTGATGGCGCGGGTGAATCTGACCCAAGATATGGACGTGATGGATTTCGGCTGTGGAACGGGCCTGCTCACGCTGGCCATCCAACCTTTTGTCCGGTCTGTCACCGGTGTGGACAGCTCAAGCGGCATGCTCGCCGTTTTGTCGGTGTAAATCCAACGTCAGGGCTTGACCCACGTTAAAACCCTGTGGCTCGATCTAGAAGGTGGCGGCAGGCTGTCAGGCGCCTATGATCTGGTCGTAAGCAGCATGACCCTGCATCATATTCGGAATATCGACGCGCTCCTGCTGCAATTTCATGGGGTCCTCAAATCGTGCGGTCTTCTGGCGCTTTCGGACCTGGAGCCGGATGATGGACAGTTTCACACGGATAACACCGGCGTATTCCATTTCGGTTTCGACCGTGCCGATTTAACAGACAGGCTCATCCGCGCCGGTTTCCCGGATATCGAAACCAGCGTCGCGGCACACATCCACAAAACCCTGCCAGATGGATCCCAACGTGCCTTTCGCGTGTTTCTCATCACGGCGAGAAAACCTTAAAAGCGCGTAATCTGCCCCCCTGCGGGGGTATTTCCCGAGGCCGATTGCTATTATGTGCGGACGATTTGTTTTAATCACGGATCTATCAGTCATCGCGAAGGATTTCGACATTCCTTCCGTGTCCGTGCATTTCTCACCCAGCCGCAATGTCATCCCCGGCCAGCACATTCCGGCCATCTTTCAGCATGACTTGCAAAACATGATGACAGCTTTTTTATGGGGCCTGATTCCGTTCTGGGCGAAAGACCCGTCCATCGGCGGAAGGCTCATTAACGCGCGGGCCGAAACGATTGCGCAAAAACCAAGTTTCAAAAATGCCTTTGCCCACAGGCGTTGCCTTATTCCCGCCGATGGGTTTTACGAATGGAAAACGGAGGGCAAAAAGAAGACCCCGTATGAGTTCTTTTTGAAATCGCAAAAACCCTTCACCTTCGCCGGGCTTTATGAACGTTGGATCGGTCCGAACTCAAAACCGGTAGACACCTGCACGATTCTCACCACCGAAGCCAACGATGTTGTCCGACCGGTTCACGACCGGATGCCGGTTATTATCCCCGAAGACCAACAGACAGTCTGGCTCGATAACGACATCAAAGATGCCGCAAAACTCCAAGGTATCTTAAAACCCTACCCAGCCCGGGACACGGCGTGCAGACAATCAGGCAAAATCTGCTGACGCGCAACGCGCGATGAAAATGGCCCGCGCCTATTCGTTTTTTGTCCTTTTTTTGCAACGCTATCCTCCATTGCGAATCTTTTTTTTCCAGACCCTTTTGAGCCTCAGCGAATTGCTGACAACGGAAACGGAACTGAGCGCCATGGCGGCCGCCGCGTATTCGGGATTGAGCAGGATCCCGAAGGCGGGATATAAAACACCCGCGGCAATGGGAATACCGATAACATTGTAAATGAACGCCCAGAAAAGATTCTGCCGGATCACGCGCATGGTCGCCACGGATAGATTGATCGCCTGCGGCACAGCCGCAAGGTCATCGCGGATCAGGGTTATGTCCGCCGCCTCGATGGCCACATCCGCCCCCGCGCCGACGGCGATGCCCACATCGGCGGCAGCAAGCGCAGGTGCGTCGTTGATGCCGTCACCAACCATGCCGACCACCTGACCTTCGGCCTGGAGTTTTTTGATCTCATCGGCTTTTCCGGCAGGCAACACTTCGGCAAGTACACGATCAATGTTCAACTCGCGCGCCATCGCCCGAGCCGTTGCTTCATTGTCCCCCGTGATCATGGCCACCTTTAAGCCTTTTTGCTTCAACTTTCGTATCGCTCCGGCGGCGGATGGCTTGGAAACATCCGCAAGCGCGATCAGGCCGATGGCCGACCCTCCACGCACAACATAAACCACTGTTTTGCCCAAGCCGGCAAGCGTTTGAGCATCATCGGCAAGCGGTGCCGTGTCGATGCCCTCCGCCACCATCAACTGGCGATTGCCGATGAGGCACCAAACCCCTTCGATCAAAGCTTTCGCGCCCAGACCGGAAAGCGCCTCGAATTTTTCGGACGGCATGATTTCAGCGTCATCCGCCTGTGCCCGCTGCAGTATGGCTTTCGCCAGAGGATGCTCCGACGTTTTCTCCAGCGCGGCAGCCACGGCCAGCACGCTTTGTTCATCATATCCCGCAGCGCAGACGACATCCGTCACTTCCGGTTCACCGCGCGTCAGGGTGCCGGTTTTGTCAAACACAATCATGGAAAGTTTATGGATTTTTTCCAGAGCTTCACCGCCTTTGATCAGGATGCCGCTTTGTGCGCCCAGACCCGTACCGACCATGATGGCCGTGGGTGTGGCCAGCCCCAGCGCGCAGGGACAGGCGATGACCAGCACGGAGACAAAGTTCAGCAGGGCGCGGCTGAACGTGGCGTCCGAAGGCAGGAAATACCAGACACCGAAAGTGATCAGCGCGATAGCAAACACGATGGGCACAAAAACGGAGGCCACCTTGTCCGCCAGTCGCTGGATGGGCGCTTTGGACCCTTGCGCCTCTTCCACCATCCGGATAATGTGCGCCAGCATGGTTTCGGATCCCACACCCGTGGCGCGTAAAGTAAAGCTGCCCGTTTTATTGATCGTGGCGGCAAATACCTTCTGGCCGGGTTCTTTGGCCACAGGTAGACTCTCGCCGGTGAGCATGGATTCATCGAGGGTGGATTCGCCCGTTTCGATCACCCCGTCCACGGGAATTTTCTCACCGGGCCTCACCCGAACGACATCGCCCGGCTGCAGGGCCTCCACAGGAACGTCCGTCTCCTCACCGTTGCGCAGCAGACGAGCTGTTTTGGGCTTCAGGCCGATCAGTTTTTTGATCGCTGCGGAGGTTTTGCCCTTCGCCCGCGCCTCCAGAAAACGTCCCAAAAGAATCAGGGTGACGATAATGGCCGCGCCGTCGTAATAGACATGAGGCGTCAATCCCGCGCCGGCAAACCACGAGGGGAAAAATGTCGCGGCCGTTGAATAGGCGTATGCGGAAAACGCGCCCACGGACACCAGCGTGTTCATGTCCGATGTTTTTTGCCTGGCGGCCTTATACGCTCCCAAAAAAAAGCGGCTGCCCACCCAGAACACGGCAGGGGCGGTCAGCAAAAACATCGCGATCATCATGGTCTGATGCGGGATCCCTTGCAGAAAAGAAAACCAGTGCTGCATCGATCCGAAAAAGATGATGACACTCAGGACCGCGCCTGAGACAAGTTTGATTTTCATTTCGCGCAACTCGTCTGCGCGAGCCGCATCCAGCGGATCAGTCGCGGCGTCTGTCCATTCGCCCAAATACGCATAGCCCGCGTCGGTCAATGCCCGGGCCAGCGCGTCCGCTCCGGCCCAGCGCGCGTCGTGGATCACCGTCGCACGGCCGGTGGCCAGGTTGACGCTGACCTCCCGCACGCCGGATACCTCACGAAGCGCGTTTTCCACGCGGCGCACGCACGCCGCGCAGGTCATTCCTCCCACTGTTATGGTGATCGTCGTAAGATCAGAACCGGAGGTGTCGACAAAAGCCTCATAGCCGATCTGTCGCACAGCATTTTGCAGGGCGCTCACAGACGTGCGGCTTGGATCATACTCGATGGCGGCTTTTTCGGTGGCAAAATTGACCGTGGCGGAAATCACGCCCTCAGTCTGCCCCAGGCCCTCCTCCAGACGCCGGACACAGGCGGCACAGGTCATTCCCTGAATGTTGAATAAGACCTTGTCAGCCAACGTCGTATCCCGCCTTTTTAATGGCCGCGGCAATCACGGCATCGTCTACGGATTTTACGTCATCAAAAGTTGCCGTCCCGGAAGCCAGGTCAACTGAAACATTTTCAATACCGTCCACCGCGCCCAACGCCTTCGTGACCGCCATCACACAATGCTGGCAACTCATGCCTTTTACTTTAATTTTTTTCATAGAGATACCTCCCGATAGACCAATGAATTTTATTTAAGATAAAGGCTTATTTCCCAATGGCAAGCGCCGCATTCATTTTCTCCTATAATTTCGCAATGTCAAACAATATCACGCTTGATAAAATATATTTTTCCGGTATGATGTCGTTGCATTGGGAGGCCTATGATCATACGCTGCTTCGGGGCCAGAGGCTCCATACCTGTCTCGGGAAGAGATTATCTTCGCTACGGCGGCAACACGACTTGCCTGGAAATCCGCAACAGTCAGGGCAACGTCCTGCTGATTGATGCAGGCTCCGGCATGCGTGAAGCGGGCAACACCCTGATTGCCGAAGGATGCCGTGATTTCACATTGGTCCTGACGCATGCCCACTGGGACCACATCATGGGGTTTCCTTTTTTCAAACCGCTCTACCGGCATGACACCAGTATCACAGTTCGGGGCTGCGCTTTTGCGCAGGACTCCATCAAAGACATGCTGGCGCGCGTCATGACCGCCCCCTACTTCCCCATCAATTATGACGATGTTCACGCTAAAATCGACTACCCGGATGACTGCGGCGGCGACTATCCCTTCGGCGATGTCACGGTTGCTCCCATCGCGCTGAGTCACCCGAATCAGGGCACAGGCTATAAATTCACATCCAACGGGCGATCCTTCGTTTTTCTGACCGACAACGAACTTGAATACCGGCATGAAGGCGGACTCAGCTATGACGATTATCTGGACTTCTGCCGTGGCGCGGACGTGCTTTTCCATGACGCCGAATACCTCGACGAGGAATATCCGGGCAGAAAAGGCTGGGGGCATTCCACCATTGAACAGGCGATCAACCTTGCTCTCGACGCAGGGGTCAGGCAGTTGGGGCTCTTCCATCACAACCAGGACCGCCGCGATGTGCAGATCGACGAGATGGTCCGCCTGGGTCATCAACTGATCCGTAAACGGAAATCTCAGCTCGATTGCTTCGCTGTCCGCCAGGGCATGAAGATGTCCCTTTAAATTTTCCCGTCAAACCAGCGATGCTTAAAAAAGGAGATACCAGGGTATGCTGATCGTTTTCCATTTGTCTTTGATGAGCGCGGCAGTGATCTGCCTGATCGCGGGGGTCAGCATCGCGATGTTCCTGCGTAAAAACAGAAACCGGATCAACCTGCACAAGAAAATAAATCTGACCGGTTTTTGCTTTCTGCTTGCCGGTGCCGCGATGGCCTTGGCTGCCGTGGCGTCGGGCGGCGGTGCACACGCCGCAGGCCTCCATCAACGAATCGGCCTTACCGCCATTTTGCTTGCCTGTCTGACTGTCTTTCTCGGATTCTATACCTTCAAAGCCCGGAATAAACCAGTCGTGCGCGCCGCGCACCGCTGGTCGGGGCGAATCTCCATCATCGCAATGCTTGCCGCTTTGATGCTGGGTTTGCGGATGATCGGATTCTTTTAATATGTTCCTTTCGACAACGCAGGCGGAATTAAAAAAACGAGGATGGGATCAACCCGACATCATCCTGGTGACAGGGGACGCCTACATCGACAGTCCGCATATCGGTGTCGCTGTGATCGGTCGTCTTTTAACCCAAGCCGGTTACCGCGTGGGCATTATCGCGCAGCCGGATCTGACATCCGGTACGGACATCCGTCGCCTGGGAGAACCGCGTTTGTTTTGGGGCATCACGGGCGGCTGTATGGATTCCATGGTGGCCAATTACACGGCCATGAAAAAAAAACGGCACGACGACGATTTGACACCCGGCGGGAAAAACACCCGTCGCCCCGATCGCGCCGTCATCGCCTATGCCAACCTCATCAGACAGTATTTTAAAGACACGCGGCCGCTGGTGCTGGGCGGCGTGGAAGCCAGCATGCGCCGTGTCGCGCATTATGATTTCTGGTCGGACGCGATTCGCCGGTCGATTTTGCTGGACGCACGCGCGGACATTCTGGCCTATGGCATGGCGGAAACAGCCGTCGTCGAAATCGCGCGCAGACTCGCGGCAGGGAAAGATCTCAAAAACATCCGGGGCACCTGCACCATTGAAAGTGAGCCACCCGCAGACTACCTGGAACTGCCCGCTTTCGAAACAACCGCCGCCGATAACGCCGCATTCGCGCGAATGTTCAAATTATTTTACGCCAATAACGACCCGGTCACGGCCGCGGGTCTTTATCAGAAACACGCCAACCGATACCTGATTCATCACCCGCCGTCCGCTCCTCTGACGGTCGATGGGCTCGATGCGATTTACGCACTTCCCTTCTCGCGACGCGTTCACCCTTTTTACGCGGCGCAAGGCCCCGTCCGCGCGATGGATACGATTTCATTTTCCATCACCACACACCGAGGCTGCTTCGGCGAATGCCGTTTTTGCTCCATCGCGCTGCATGAAGGCAGGGCAATTCTCAGCCGCAGCGAAGCGTCCATTCTGGCCGAGGCCAAAAGGATTATGACGCTTCCTGATTTCAAAGGCTACCTGGTAGATATCGGTGGCGCGACGGCCAACATGTACGGGATGGACTGCACACGCAAGCAAATCCGGGGCGCCTGCACCGATAAAAGCTGCCTGTATCCGCAGGTCTGCCCGTCTTTACGAACGGATCATGCGCGGCAGATTCAACTGCATCAGGCGCTTCGAGCCTTGCCCGGTATCAAAAAAGTCTTTGTCGCCTCCGGTATCCGGCACGATCTGGTTTTGGCCGACAAAAAACACGG
The DNA here is from genome assembly GCA_046484315.1 of Smithellaceae bacterium. Taxonomy (GTDB): domain Bacteria; phylum Desulfobacterota; class Syntrophia; order Syntrophales; family Smithellaceae; genus UBA8904. Next base: position 6,664 of record JAWOJC010000096.1, read on the forward strand.
AACGGCTTATCTGCGTGAACTGGTCAAACACGCAATCTCCGGTCAGATGAAAATTGCCCCTGAGCATACATCGCCCGGGGTGTTAAAACTCATGGGCAAGCCGCAGGCGCAATCGCTCGTCGATTTTAAAATTCTTTTTGATAAAATGAATGTTCAGGAAGGACAAAAACAGTTTCTGACGTATTATTTCATTGCCGCGCATCCCGGCTGCACCGGGGAGAACATGCAGGAGCTCAAACTGTTTGCCGCGCGCGAACTGCGCACCACGCCCCAGCAGGTGCAGATATTTACCCCACTGCCTTCCACCCATGCCGCGTTGATGTATAAGACGGGTATCGACCCGACCAGCGGCAAAAAAATATTCGTGGAAAGAGATCCGGTAAAAAAACAGAAACAAAAAGATATTGTAACAGCCGGCCGGCAGCAGCAAGGCGTCAGAGCAAGGGCTTCGGGCGCCAAACGTAAGGGCAGATAGGGCCGTTTCTCCTCACGGATCAAACCCGTCCGTATTTGTCTTCCAGCCGCTCAATGTCATCCTCACCGAAATAGGTTCCGGTTTGCACTTCGATAATCACCAGATCAGCCCCGGCTGTATTTTCCAGACGGTGGGTCGCACCCTGCGGAATATCCACCGCCCCGCCGGTTCGCAATGGATGGCGCTGACCGTCGATGATGGCGAT
>JAWOJC010000224.1:0-31981 GCA_046484315.1 Smithellaceae bacterium
CAGGTCACCCTCAACCTTGACCTTGCCTGACATAAAGGCGGTCATGGGGTTCAACTTGCCCCATCCAGAAGCAAAATGTCGGGAGTCTGCACAAGAGCCCTGGCAAAGAGTGCCCGGCGTTTCATCCCTGCCGAAAGATCGGCGAATTTTGCCCCGGGGTCGAGCCCTGTTCGGGATAAAACGCTTTCAAACGTTGTAAAAAGGTCAGATATGCAACAGGTAAATCCATAATCAACCGGACGGTATGGTCGAATGCTTCATCGGTTTCGCCCGGGAAGCCCACCATTACATCCACGCCGATGGCGACATCCGCCACAAATTCAAAAACTTTCTCGACGAGAGATCGATAAAAAGCCGAGTTATAACAACGCTTCATTCTACCCAGCACCCCATCGTCGCCGCTTTGCAGCGGGATGTGCAGGTGAGGGCAGAGGTTTTTGTGCCGTTTGAAAAGATCAAGAAGTTTGTCCGTTATTTCATTGGGTTCAATGGAGCTGAGCCGGAATCTGACGTCCGGAGAACTCTCCAGCATCGCGTCGAGGATCCGGGGCAGATCCGTTTTGGGGGTCAGATCATGACCATAGTTTCCCAGGTGAATGCCCGTGAGGACAATTTCCCGATAGCCCTGACCGGTCAAGGCGCGTGCGCCCTCCAGTGCGGCAGGCTGCGGCAGGCTGCGGCTTTTCCCGCGGGCGAATGGAACGATGCAGTAACTGCAAAAGGAATCGCAACCGTCCTGAATCTTAAAAAAAGCGCGGGTGCGTCCCATCATGTGCGAGGCAGGGGCGGAAAGGAAGTGATTTTGAAGAAATATGTTGTCGGAAAATATCTTAGGTGAGTCGTTATCCGGATGGCTGAGCAGTTCTGTGATTTTATGTTTCTGGTCATTCCCCACAATCATCGTGACGCCGTCGATTGTGGAAAGCTCCCGGGCTTGTGTCTGCGCCAGACAGCCTGTGACGATGATCCGGGCATGAGGATTGGAGCGTTTCGCGCGACGGATCAACTGCCGCGCCTGATCATCCGCAAAAGCGGTTACCGTGCATGTGTTGATGATGTAGATATCGGCCGCCTTGTTGAACGGCACCATCTGGAAGTTTCCGGCTTGCAGTTTTTCGGATATGGCCGCCGAGTCGCACTGGTTGACCTTACAGCCCAGGGTGGTCAGGCCGACTTTGATTTTGTGGGATGAATGATTCATCTTGTAGCAGATACCTCATGTTTTTCAGATGCTTTGACGTTTATCTATTCGCCAAAGCACCCCTTTGTCAAGGTAAACAAAAAATGGATTTTATCATAGAAATAAGATAAACAAGGCCCATTAATAAAAAGGAAAGGGGATTGTGCTCATGGAGGCCATTTCATCTTATTTTGCGGCAAATCCGGCTGTTGTCACGTTACTGGCCATCTTTTTGTTTCTTTTTATCCTGTATACCATTTTGAAAAAGTTTATTAAATTTGCCGTGGTTCTGATTTTTGTGGTTTTGCTTGTCGGCGGCATTTATCTGTTTAAGGATCCGGCATCGATGCCTGAGAAAATCCGAACCGGGGTTGAGACTCTGAAAGCCGGCGGGGAGCAGATCGGGGATAAATTCAGTAATTTCTGGCAAGACACGAAAGAACTTTTCAATAAGGGCAAAAAGGTTCCCGGTGATATTAACCGCATGCTGGATGTGTCCCGGGAAACTGTCGGCAAGTGATCTTTAGGTGATAAACAAATCGTTTGTGGAAAAATTTGCATCGCTTGTCAGATTCACGCCCATGCGTCTCAAGCCCGCCTCATCACCGGGCGTGGGGATGTGGGTCATGTGAACTTCGCAACTTTGCAGCTCGGTTAATTTTTCCAAAGCCAGCTCCGCCGCCGGATTGGTGGTAGCGCTGATAGCCAGCGCGATGAGTGCTTCTTCCATGTCGAGACTGACATTTTTCTCTTTGAGTATTTCCGTTTTAAGACGCCTGATGGAATCCGTGATGGTAGGCGGCAGCAGCTTGATTTTATCCGGGACATCCGCCAGGTGCTTGAGCGCATGGATGACCACGCTGGACGCCGCGTGCATTAAAGGCGAGTTGCTCCCGGTGATGATTGTGCCGTCCGGCAGTTCGATGGCCGCCCCGCAGAAGATGCCTTCGCTCCCCCGGTCTTTTTCCATTGCCGCCCTTGCGGCCTGACGTGCGGGTGCGACCACGCGGCGGTCTTCCGGTTTCAGATTGAAATCGTTCGTAAACAATTCCACCCGTTGAACAGTTTCCTTGTCCGTAAATCCCATGGCATATTCACAACGGTAGCGGAAAAACCGGCGCAGGATTTCCTGCTGGGCCGCTTCCCGGGTTACGTCGTCGTTGGTGATCGCGAATCCGGCGCGGTTAACGCCCATGTCGGTAGGCGACTTATAAAATGATGCTTCCCCTGTGATTTTTTCCAGGATTCGCTTGAGAACCGGAAATACTTCCACGTCGCGGTTGTAATTGACCCAGGCTTCGCCGTATGCTTCCAGATGGAACGGATCGATCTGGTTGAAGTCGCGAATGTCGGCGGTGGCGGCTTCGTAGGCGACATTAACCGGATGTTTGAGCGGCAGATTCCAGATCGGAAATGTTTCAAATTTCGCATAACCGGATTTAATGCCTTTTTTGTAGTCGTGATAAAGCTGAGATAAACAGGTGGCCAGTTTGCCGCTGCCCGGACCCGGACCGGTGACGATCACCAGCGGTTTGTCCGTCAGGATGTGTTCGTTTGCGCCATAGCCCTCGTCACTGACGATCATATCCACATTGGTCGGATAGCCCTTGGTGAAGCGGTGCGTGAAGACGCGGATGCCCCGGCGCTCCAACTTATTTTTAAACAGGACGGCGGAAGGTTGATTGTCAAAGCGGGTGATGACGACGCCCATGACATTAATATTCCAGCCGCGCAGATCATCGATAAGCTTCATTGCGTCCGAATCGTAGGTGATGCCGAAATCCGCCCGGATTTTTTTTCGTTCGATATCTCCCGCGTAGATGCAAAGCAAAATATCCGCCCGGTCCTTAAGTTCCTTGATCAGGCGCATTTTAACATTGGGATCGTATCCGGGCAGAACCCGCGAGGCGTGGTAATCGTATAAAAGTTTACCGCCGAATTCCAGATAGAGTTTGTTGTTGAATCGTTCGACCCGTTCTAAAATCGCTTCGGATTGCTGTGTGATATATTTTTCATTATCGAAACCGCTTTTTTTTATGTTCATGGGAATTGCGGGAGCCTTTCTTAAAACGGGAGTTGTTACGAACTACATCAGGTTAATTTCCATCGCGCGAATGGGACAGGCGGAAACACAAAGCTCACAGCCGTTGCATGTTTCAGGATCAAACAGAACCTTATGCGTGGTTTTATCAAAAGCCAGCGCCCCGGTCGGGCAGAATCCCGTACAGGCGCCGCAGTGAACGCATTTGTCGACATTCTGGCTCACGCTTTTGGAAAGCGACTCGACTTTCAGACCCATTTCTTTTAGATAAAGGATACCCCGGTCGAAATCCTCCTTCTGTCCGGTCAGGTCAAGCACGATCACGCCTTCACGACGGGGAAAAATTCTTGCTTTGAGAATATTGAAAACAAGATTGTGTTTTTGCGCCAGAAGATAAATGACCGGCTGTTGAACAATTTCGGGATTATAGCGAATGACTATTTTTTTCGAATACATGGCTAAAAAGTGAAGACCTTCCAAATTTTCGGCATGTTAAAAGATGGCAGACGTATTGTCAAGGCAATAGTTGGGCAATCGTTAGTCGTTGATGCGGGTATGCCCGTTCAATATAAAAATTGTCAAAAAACGGATGAACATTGTATGGTAATCCTTAAATAAAACGAAGGGCATCGTTGAAGGTTTATTCTCATGATCGGCACGCTGTTTTACCTGATCGGCGGTATTGGCTTGTTTCTGCTGGGCATGTCGCTTTTAACGGACGGATTGAAGTCCTATGCCGGGGACGCGCTAAGCAGGGCGCTTGTGCGTTTTACAGGCAAGCCTTCCAAGGCGTTTGTGTCCGGTGCGCTGGTTACTGCGCTTGTCCAGTCGTCGAGCGCGACCACAGTGACTGTCATCGGTTTTGTCAGCGCCGGGCTCCTGACGTTTCCCCAGGCCCTGGGTGTGGTGATCGGCGCGAGTCTGGGTACAACCAGCACGGGTTGGATCGTCTCTGTTCTCGGTCTTAAGATCAGTCTGGGGTATTACGCCCTGCCGCTTATCGGCGCGGGCGCTTTGATGAAGCTTCTGTTTCCGGGCCGCTGGAAATCCCTGGGGCTTGCTCTGGCGGGCTTTGGTCTGATCTTTGTCGGCATTCAGCATCTGCAGATCGGCATGGAAGGTCTGTCCGGCATTTTCAGACTCAGTGACTTGCCTGCCAGTGGACTGATCGCTCATCTGGTGATTATGGGGATCGGGCTGATCATGACCATCGTCATGCAATCCTCCAGCGCGGCGGTAGCCACGACGCTTACCGCTTTGTATACCCAATCTGTCAGTTTCGAGCAGGCGGCTCTGCTGGTGATCGGCGCGGCCGTTGGCACAACCGTCACAGGCGCGATGGCAGCAATCGGGGCCAGTGTTTCTACTAAACGTACAGCGCTGGCTCACGTGCTGTTTAACCTGGCCACCGGTCTGATCGCCGTGCTGCTGTTGCCGTTTTTTTTGCGTGTGATTCTGTGGGCGCAAATCTACCTCGGATTGGATCCCGGTGCGACCAGTCTGGCGGCTTTTCATACCTTATTTATTGCCTTGGGTGTGATTCTCTTTCTGCCGTTTACAGAGAAGTTTTCTCTTTGGATTGAACGGCTGCTGCCGGAGAAAGGACCGACGCTGACCCGTCATCTCGATCCCACGGTCCTCAATGTGCCCGCTGTTGCGCTTGAGGCGACCAGGCGCGCCCTTAGCGAGACGGCCGCCGGCATTTGCGGCCTGATCCATTTGCGCTTGGAAGGCCGGCCCGCAAGTGTTGATAACAGTTGCGTCGGGGAATTGCCGCAGGCGCAAGACGCGATAAAGACTTTTTTCGCGAAAATTCCGCCCGTGGCCGATGTCGAGCCTTTGTCACAACTTCGTGTGACACAAATGCACGCCATCGAGCATCTTGAGCGTCTGCGCGATTACCTGCAGCCACCCGCTGTTTTGCAAAGAATTCAGGAAGATGATTCTGCTCTCTCTGAAGCCCGGCGGATCGTTCTGTCTGTATTGAAAGAGGCGCAGGCGGGTTTGCAGACGGGCATAACAACAGAGGGGCCAATCGATTCCGGTGACTGGTTGGCGGGTGTGGAAGAAAAATCACTTACTTTATCGGAGCTGCACAGGCGGTCCCGGCCTGCTGTTTTGAAAAAGACGGCGATTGACGGCGCGCCGATGGTGGCGCTTCAGACCCTCGACGCGATCCGCTGGATGGATCGTGTCGGTTATCATGTCTGGCGCATCGCGAACTATCTGGCCGGGGATGGCTCTGCTGAGCCCTCCTATTCAGACGACCGGGGATATCCGGTCCGCTGAAAGGCTGTTAATCCGTATTTATTCTTTTTCTGGTTCTTGCGTATTTTCCGGGGTTGGTTTGTCCGCGGTGAATAAATCAAACATGGGTTTAAACGGTGAGAGGGTTGCCATGGTCTGGGCACCCATTTTCGGGTATTTCTCTCCGTACTCCAGCCATTTTTTAAACTGATCATCGGCCATGTTCCGGAATAAGAGATAATTGCGAATGGTCTGTTCGAGATATTTCTCAAAAAAATCCGTCAGGACGTTTTCACCATACTGGATAATCAGATACAAGAGGGGAGGGGGAAGTAAGTATTTCTTTTTACGGGCTTCCTCTAACACGATTTGCGTGAGGATGGCTGACGTGACATCTTCTCCGGTTTTCGCATCCGATACCTGAATCGGTCGCCCCTGGCGAATGGTGTTGGTTACATCATCGAGTGTGACATAAACACTTTTTTCCGTATCGTAGAGACGGCGATTGGTGTACTTTTTTAGTAATAGCATGTTTTGTTCCATAATGATCCTCGTGCCCTTTATTACAAAAAGGATGTCCATATTGCAACATAAATATTAGCGATATGTGCCAGTGCTCGCTGGAGTGTGTGGTAAGTTGCTGAAAATACGTTAAAATAATATTATATAGTAACTGACACCTATGCTGAATATATGTTGCAATGCAACATATATTCATTGACAAATCAAATAACCTGTTTATACTAGTACTCAACCCCAAACTTCTGAAAGGAGAATATATTATGGAAAACAAAGAAATAGCCAAGCAAATGATGGATTATCAAAAGGCGGCGATTGAGACCGGTTTTAATTCTATGCTTATGTTGCAGGAGCAAACTTCGAAGGCGGTCGATACGGTCATGAAGCAATCGCCGTGGATTCCGGCTCAGGCCAAGTCTCTGGTTGATGAATGGTCCAGCATTTACAAAAAGAGCACGTTGGACATGAAGGACGCCATTGAACAGAATTACTCTAAGATGGAAGAGTTCTTCACGTCCGGAATTCAAACCCCTAAGAACAAAAATAAAAACTAATGGCAGGACTAAAACCATGAATGGTAAGGCGATGATTAAGCAAATTTTGGACTTTAATAAAAAGGCCTTCGATGACAGCTTCAGCATCCTTTTCACCGTTCGGGAACACAGTGAGAAAATGGCCCGTGTTTTCTGGGAAACGGCAGACCCGGGTCACGTAACCGATCGGGGACGAAAAGTGATCGAGGATTGGATGTTCTCTTACAAGAATGGTCTTGGTGCTTTCAAGGCGGAGGTTGACAGTCGATTTGAGATGATCGCGTCCTATCTTTCAGACATGACGGATCCAATGAAATCGTCCATGGATGCGATGGATGTAAAAAAAGTGCCGGTTAAACGCGCGGCTCCGAAAAAGACCAAAGCAGAGGTATCCGCCAAACCCGCGCAGGTAAAAAAACCTGTGAAAAAAGCGGTTGTCGGCCGTAAAAAAACAATGAAACATAAATAATGATATCTTAGGAGGAAATAATGGAACCTAAACAGATTGCCAAGCAGATGGTTGATTTTAATAAAACGGCTTTTGATAATTCATTTGAAGCCATGTCCGTGATCCAGGATCAGACTGAGAAAATGGTTGCCTCCATGATGGAGCAGACCTCATTTTTCCCGGAAGAAGGAAAAAAAGTAGTCAATGATTGGATCAAAACCTATAAAAAAGGTCGTGAAGAATTCAAGGCGGCTGCCGATGAAAATTTCAAAAAGGTTGAATCTTTTTTTGCAGCCAAGTAGTTACCACAGATAGTTACTCATAAAAAACCGCCGTGGGAAACCGTGGCGGTTTTTTTATGGTAAGCCCGAACGCATCAATAAACAGATTTCATGCTTTAGGTTTTTTTGGCGGGCTGACAAGCCCCTCTCCGGTGAGCACCAGAACACCGTCTTGATTTTCACAGGTTGTTTTCAGCGTTGCTCTGTTTTTGTCCTCGCTTAATGCCAGAACTTCAACTCTTGCCGTGATCGTATCACCGATATGGACCGGCGCCAGAAAACTCAAATCCTGCTTAAGGTAGATGGTGCCGGGGCCGGGCAGTTGATTGGCGATGATGGCGGAGATGAAACCCGCTGTCAGCATACCGTGTGCGATCCGTGTCTTAAAAAAGGTATTTTTCGCATAGGCTTCATTGACGTGCGCCGGATTGAAATCACCGGTAATACCGGCATATAGGTAGATATCCGTCTCTGTAACGGTTTTGGCAAACTCCGCTTTGTCTCCGACGGCAAGCCGTTCAATGCTTTTTCCTGTGATCATTGCGATATGGTCTCCTTCATACTGCGTATGTTCGGGGGAAGATATCCGGGCATTTTCTAAAACCAGGATTTGTGGCCCCAAATATTCTCTTTGAGATCCTTGATATCGTCTTGCATCACCATATACATACACGCGTTATTGATGGCCAGACCACCCTGATAGGCCAATGCGGTGACCAGCAGAATTTCGTCTTCGGTGAATTCACGGGGCCGGTTGCTGTAGGCAGTCAGGACGCCGATGACATCTTCTTTGGCTTTAATCGGAACATAGAGCATTGACACGATGCCTTCCGTTTCTTTTTCCTTCCGGTATTGAATACCCTGGTCGGTGGACACATTCTTGATGGTGATGGTTTTTCCCTTCAGGGCCTGGGCAATATTTTTATCCGCCATAATGGGTCCTTTTCCAAGATATGTCTCGCTCAGACCGAAGCTTGCGACCAGTTTGACTGTCCGTTTGTCATCATCGAGCAGTCTGACCGCCGCCGCCTTGATATTGAGTGCCTCAACCAGATCCTGAGTCAGAGCCTGCAAAATAGCTTTGACGTCGAGACTCTCCGAGATACTGGCTGCAAGTTTCAAGAATATCTGGGAGTGACTGCGCAGTTTTTGAATCAGCAGCGTGTTTTCAATAGCTGAACCTCCCTGTTCGGCTAAAATAGAGAGAAAATCGATTTCGTCTTTGGTAAACGTGCGGATATCTTTTGTGTACAGGCTCAGGATACCCAGCATCCGGCCTTTGTCCAGTACCGGAACGGACAGAATGGAGCCGATCCCTTCCGCTTTTTTGGCTTTGTGGTTTGTCAGGCGCTTGTCCTTGGTCGCGTCGCGAAAATACATATAACCGTCTTCGATGAGCTGTGGACTGATTTTAACGGCATGGGCCGGTCCCGCGTGGATATACGTTTCAGAAAGGCCAACCTGGGCGATTGCGCGATTTTGAATCGAGTCTTCAGAATCGTCATCCAACAGAAAGATAACCGCCGCTTTGGCTTTGAGTGTTTTGACCGCCGCCCCGACAATCAGGTGCAGCATCTGATCCTGATCGTCCGTTGCACCCAGTTCCCTGCTCAACTTGCTTAAAGCTCGAAAATAGGCTTCTTTCGTTGACATAATTCTCTTTCTCCCTTTGTTAAATGGCTTCAGAAATTTTTTGCATTAATAACAGGTTTCCTTTTTTCGGCGTTTTTCGGCCGGTTGTGGCCGCGGCACGTGCGGGTTTTTTCGGTGTAATCTTTTTTGCCGCCGCTTTGGGTCGTTTTTCGGGGATGGCCTTTTTCAACGGAGGAGCGGCGGTTTTTGCTTTTGGTTTACGTTCAGGCTCAAGGGCTTCCGCCGTATCGCGTTCCTTAAGCCATCGCACGATTTTCGGTGCGAACAGTTTCTGGAAGCGTGAACTGACGTAGATCCCGATGTGTCCGGTTTCCAGGCAGACATCTTCCTTATCGCTTCCGCCCGCGGCTGCAGTCAGGCGGTTGCAGGCTTCGGGAGGAACCAGGTGATCATACTCGCCGAAGAAATTCAGAAGCGGCATGGTCAGTTTATTGAGATCCACGCGACGGCCGCCGAGATGCATTTTACTTTGAATCAGAAGATTGTTCTGATAGCAATCTTCGACAAATTGGCGGAAAGTTTCTCCGGGCACGTCGGGACTGTCGAATATCCAGCGTTCCATGCGCACGAAATTTTCCACGAAGTCTTTATTATCCATGTTCTCCATGAAACCCACATATTTGTCGATCATGAGTCGCGCGGGATTAAGCAGAAGAAAACCGAAATTCATGATGTCGCCCGGAATGTTGCCGAAAGTCCGGATCATACGGTCGACGTCGATGTCCTTCATCCAGACATGCAGCAATCCTTTATCCGTATCGAAGTTCGTCGGTGTGACGGTGGTGATCAGATTTTTGATTTTTCCGGGATTAAGAGCGGCATACATAACGCAAAATGTGCCGCCCATGCAGATGCCCATCAGATTGATTTTCGGGACATTATGTTTTTTACGGATGAAATCGACGATATTGTTCATGTAGCCGTTGACATGATCGTCGATGGTCAGAAAACGGTCTTTGCGCGTGGGGTAGCCCCAGTCAACCATATACAGGTCGATGCCGCCTTCCAGGAATGTTTTGACGACGCTACGGTCCGGTTGTAAATCCAGCATGGTTTCACGGTTGATCAGCGCGTAGACGACCAACAGCGGGACCTTTAACTTATTCTCAGCATTTTCGCTGCGGGTGTAGTGTTTGACGCGCACGCGGTCTTCTTCATAGACAATTTCATACGGGGTTTTGGCCAATTCATAATCGAGTTCACCCAACAGAACGTCGGAGGCCCGGGTTGCGCGTTTATGCGCTTTTTCCGCGTCCTCGGCCAAACGTTCCAAGATGAGGTCGATGGGGATTTTGGTTGAATTCATGCGAAAAAATATTCCTCCTGAAAAACTCCGGTTATGTATGGTCCGTCGTGCATCGGCCTGTTTATTTAACAACCGTCAGGGTATTGGGTGAGATATCCAACTGCTTTTCGAGTTTACTGACTCTCTTTTTCAACAGATGAAACTCTTTGTACAAATCATCCATATCCTTATGCGTCACCACGGGCAGCAGCTGGAGAAAGTCCCGCATCGCTTCATCCTTCGCGATGATAAAATCCTCCATCCTGTTGAGTGTCCGGTGCAGCGCTTCTGTGTATTCCCTGGATTTAAAAAGATTCATGTAGTGGCCTTCCAGAATTTTGAGCCACATGCCATAACTTTCTTTTGACTCTTTGGGCAGATTGCCTTCCTCCGCCATCCGTTGAAGCTTTTCCTGGAGCACCTTGAAGGATTTTTCCATTGGCAGATATAAGATGGACATGAATTCGGCCAGCGTGGTTTCAAAGAGATTGTGCTTGTCCAGAAGTTCGTTGAAGCGTTCCTGATAAAAACGGGTTAATCCCAGCGGCGGAATTTTCAGGTACTGACGCAGTTCTTTTTCGTAAATATCCGTCAGCGCTTTAAAAATGTCCTGATCAAGATTGTCGAAGTTATACGCTTCGGTGCGTTTGCCTATATTGCCGGCCTTTTGCACCAGATGGTTTTGAATCTGCATGCTTGAGTCAAACGCCGATTTGGCCATTTTTAAAAGAATTTCCGGAAGCGCGCTGACGGAATTGGCGGCCGCGGAAGCGGATTCCGGTTCGCTCATCATCCGGGAAAGGGATTTGATCAGATTCAGATTCGTTTCCAACTGTTGCGTGAAGCGGTTCTGGACGGCTGTTTGCGTTTTCAAGGTCGTATCCGAGCCGGCCGGAATGGCTTTAGCCAGATTACCCCACATCTCGGAAGCTGTCTGGAGCCAGGCAAAACCGTCTTTATCGTTCAATGGGGATGATTTGCCTTCGTCAGCCATGATGCACCTCAATAAAACACGATTTTAAAAATAGACGATTGAATGTTAAAAATTTAAGAAAAGGACTATTGTTTACGATAAAAATCATCACGAATGACGATTATCCGGGCGTCTGGCGGCGGTTATAAAACCGTGAGCTGCTGGCAGATACATCCGGATTTATTTGCCGTATTTTTAATATAGACAAGTGGATTTGTCAATGCATTTTGGGTCCGATTCAAGCCGGAATCCGGTTTAGATCATTGATTCTGTGTGTCTGATCAAAAGGAAAAGGAGCGGTGATGGTAAAATCTGGAAGGGTGAAAATCACGCCGATGCACTTCAAAGCGTGATCGGAATTCCTTCTGCGAAAAAGAGATTGCTTTTGTCGTGCACAAGCTTAATAATCCACCCGGAAAATACCTGAACGTCCAGACTCCGTATGAGGTCATTTCCATTGGGGAATTATAAAATTAATGCATGAGTTACCCGTTACCGAAAGTATACTAAAAATTGTATTGGCACACGCCGAAAAAAACGATGTCCGCCGCGTGATGACGATTGGGCTCCAGGTCGGTCGTTTAAGCGACCTGGAGGATGAGTGGATGCAGCGCTACTTCGATTATGTAAGCCGGGACACTCTGGCCGAAGGAGCAAAGCTTCAAATCGAACGCATGCCGATCCGTCTGGAATGCAACGCCTGCAACAAAATCCATACAGTGGATGACGCAAGCGCGATGGACACACCCTGTCCTCACTGCGGCAAGAAAGACCTCAGGCTGATTTCCGGGCGTGAATATTTCATAAAAAACATGGAGGCCCTGTAATGGATGATGTTCGGATGATAGAAGTCAAAGAAGAAATTATGGCCGATAATAACCAGGTGGCCGCGGGTGTCCGGGAGCGTCTTTGCTTTCAAAAAACACTGCTTCTGAACCTGATGTCTTCTCCGGGCTCGGGAAAAACCAGCCTGATTCTCAAAACAGCTCAAGCGCTGCAAGGTACCATCAAACTGGGTGTCATCGAAGCGGATATCGAATCGAAAGTGGACGCCGAAAAGGTGGCCGCCCAGGGAATTCCCGCGGTGCAGTTGCGGACAGGCGGTTTCTGCCATCTGGACGCCACCATGGTCACGCAGGGGCTAGATGCGTTGGGTAAAAACGATTTTGACCTGCTCATCATCGAAAATGTGGGGAATCTCGTGTGCCCTGCCGAATTTGATACGGGCGCGCATAAAAATGTGATGATTCTGAGCGTTCCCGAAGGTGACGACAAGCCGATCAAATACCCGCTCATGTTCAGTATCTGTGATGTGCTGCTCGTCAACAAGATCGATTATCTGTCTCTGAGTGATTTTGATATGGCCGCCATGCGCAAAAGAGTATTGGCCTTGAATCCCAAAATCAAAATTCTGGAGATCTCCTGTAAAACAGGCGAGGGAATAAACGATTGGGCTGACTGGCTGAAGAAAGAAGTAACGGCGTTTTGCTGCGCTTGAAGGGATGAAAGATAATGTCCGAATTAATGCTGTTAGTTGGAACGGCTGCCTTTATCGGCTTCGTTCACACATTGTTTGGCCCTGATCACTATCTTCCTTTTATTGTCATGGGAAAAGCAAGGCGCTGGCCTCTTTCCAAAACACTGGGGATAACCTTCTTATGCGGCGTTGGCCATGTGGCAAGCTCCGTTTTGCTGGGTTTTATCGGCATTGCTTTGGGAGTCGCGGTGACAAACCTGGCTGCAATCGAATCGTTTCGCGGCAACCTCGCCGCGTGGGCGCTGATTGCATTTGGCCTGGTTTATTTTGTCTGGGGAATGCGCCGGGCGTGGAAGAATCAACCGCACAACCATGCTCACGCCCACGCCGACGGTCAGGTTCATGGTCATACGCATGAGCATACCCAAGAGCATGCTCATGTTCACGAAAAAGAAAATTCAGGAAATGTAACCCCCTGGGTGCTTTTTACCATTTTTATACTGGGGCCCTGCGAACCGCTGATTCCCATCCTCATGTATCCGGCGGCAAAAGGGAACTTAGGCGGTCTGCTTCTGGTGACGCTCACCTTTGGCGCCGTCACGATTCTGACCATGATGAGTGTTGTCTGGGTTTCGAGCTTTGGACTCAACCGCCTTCCGATGAAAACGATGGAAAGATACACGCACGCGCTGGCCGGTGGTTCTATTTGCCTTTGCGGTTTGGCTATCCAATTTCTGGGATTGTAGAAAAGTCCTATCGCTATTCCCGACGCTGCCGATAAATGGCCATGGCAGCGTCGAAATAATTATTTTCCGGAACAAACTCTTTGTCTTTTTCTTTGCGATAAACTTTGATGGCTTCCACAGGACAGGTCACGGCGCAGACGCCGCAGCCGATACAGCGGTCGAAATTCACCCGGGCAATATCGTCAACGCAAATCGCGTCCATGGGGCAACGCTCGACGCACATCTCGCATCCCGTGCAGTCATCATCGATCACTTGGGCGAAAAAATTGCTGTTCACCATGTCGGCGGGGTTGGCGCAGGCTTTGACCGCCCTGAGCGGCCCGCAGCAGCAATCGCAGCACATGCACAGGGCGCTTGCCTCCTGCGAGGCGCTGACCTGACACACGAGGCCGCTTTCTTTGCCTTTATTGAAAATGTTCAGGGCTTCTTCGTTCGAGATAAAGCGCGCAAGGCCGTTTTCCACAAAGTAATGACAGCTGCTGCCGAAATGAAAACATACTTCCATCAGATGGCTGCAAGGATGCTTCTGAATTGCGGTAATCCGGCGGCACATGCAATCGGAAATCGCGACATATTTAGCCTTACGGATGGTTTCTTCGATGTTTTCATACGGCATAACCTGAGCGTTGGGGTCAACCGCTTCTCCGATGGGAATGGTTCGAAGATCCCGGGTGGTTCCTTTGAGCCAGGTGGATTGAAAAAGCAGCGGTTCAAACTCTTCCCAGTCTTTGATCAGCTCCGGGGTCAGGCGGTTCATCTGAAATTCAATAATGCCCACGAGAAACGCCGAAGCCATGTATTTGTAACTGCCCTGCCTGCCGGTGCGGAAGGCCAATCCCTTTTTGGACATGTCATAGAGCTTGTTTTCCAGATTGCCGGGATCTTCTCCAATGCGCCCTGCGATTTCCCGGGCGGTCTCCGGCTTGGGTGTGAGGTTCAAAAACATTTCCGCCTCGTCCGGCGAAAAAATATTTTTCAGAATTCTCAGCTCAACCCCCGATTCCGTGTTCACCGGAAAACGCTGGGGCATCGTATCTAAAAACCCGGCCAAACGCTGATAGACATCTTTCATGATTTTAAGCTCTTTCTTTGTTGCTACATTGGGGTCAGGCCTGATTTCCCGGAGACTTCACGGCGCTTTCAGAAGTGAAGGCCAATCCAGCGTGGGGAAGACATCACTCAACGGGTGATCATCGTCGACGAAGTGGTGTTCCAAGCGGGCGAAGCATTTTTCGGCAATGGCTTTCACCGCGTGCGGATCCACCACGTCATCACGCGTTCCATGGTAAAGAAGAACAGGGAAGGTGAACTTGCTGCGGCAGGCGTCTTCAAAACCTTCCAGCATCAGGGCCGGCGCGATCAGGATGAGTTTCCGAACACATTCGGCATGATCAAGCGCGAAACGTGCCGCCATTAGCCCCCCGTAGCTTGATCCCACCAGAACCAGGTTTGTCTGACCGGCCAGAACTTCTTCGAGCTTGCGCATCCTGGTGGGAAAGTCTCCTGTGTAATCCTCTATAATCATGTCCGGAAAGTGTTTGTGAAAATATTGCCCCTTGGTTCCCCGGGACGTGCTTTCCAGACCGTGAATAAAAACAAGCGTATTATCCATTGGATATGTCCTTTTTTGTTTTTTTGGAACTGCCGCAATTTGACATTGCCCGGATTATGCCATTGTGCTACTAGCAGCGCAATGATTTTATGATGAGGAGGCAGGAAATATGGCTTCGGTGTTACCTTTCAGCGCAGTGCGTCCGCAGAAACAGTATGCGGATCAGGTAGCGGCGCTTCCCTATGATGTGATGACAAGAGAAGAAGGACAGAAAGCGGTTGCCGGCAACGCTTTGAGTTTTATGCATGTGGAAAAATCCGAAATTGATGTGCCGGACGGAACACGTCCAGATGACAGGTTGATCTATGAAACCGCAAAGAAAAATTTTCAGAAAATGAAGGCGGATGGCGTCCTGATTTCAGATGCGTCGCCCTGCTTCTATATCTATCGCCAGCAGATGGGCGCCCAGATTCAGACAGGCCTTGTCGGCGTGATGAGCGCGGTTGAATATGACGAAGGGAAAATCAAGAAGCATGAACTCACGCGCCAGGACAAAGAAGATGACCGCATCCGGCATGTGGGTACCGTGGGGGCTCAGACCGGTCCTGTTTTTATCAGCTATCCCGAATGTTCCCGGATCAATGCCATTGTGGACAAGCTCACGGCCGGTGTGCCTGAATATGATTTTACTGCTCAAGACGGTGTGGTGCATACGGCCTGGGTCGTTGCCGATGCCGGGATCATAGAAGATCTGAAAGCGGAGTTTTCGCAAGTCCAAGCGTTATATATTGCGGACGGCCATCATCGTGCGGCGGCCGGCGCCGCCATAGCCCGCAAGCGGCGAAAAGCCGGACAGACTCAGGAATCCGATTATGTGCTGGCTGTTTTCTTTCCGCACAATCAGTTGAAGGTTATGGATTACAATCGAGCGGTGAAGGATTTGCATGGATTCACAGTGGATCGGTTTCTCGAAACCATCCGTGAAAAGTTTACCGTGACGGACAATTTTGCGGTCAGAGCACCCCGTTGTCTGCATGAGTTCGGGATGTACCTTGACGGCAAATGGTATGGCCTGACCGTAAAAGACGGCGTTTTCGATGCGGCGGATCCGGTGGCCAGTCTGGATGCAGCGATTTTGCAGGACCATCTGCTTGCACCTGTTTTGGGTATTGCCGATCCGCGCACGGATGACCGTATTAAGTTCATCGGCGGCATCCGGGGAATGGACGAACTTGAAAAACTCGTCCGTATGGACGGATACGCTGTATCGTTTTCCGTCTATCCCACAACCATGGAACAGATCATGGCCGTGGCGGACGCAGGCAAGATTATGCCGCCCAAATCCACCTGGTTTGAACCCAAGCTCCGAAGCGGTTTATTTGTTCACGAAATCTGAGCGCCGCTCAACTGACCGCAGGCGGCGAGAATATCGCTGCCGCGGCTGGCGCGGATGATCGTGGTGAAGTGCCGGTCAATCAGAATTTTCTGAAACGCCTCCACATCACTTTGCGAAGGCGATTTGTAAGGTGAGCCCGGAAATTCATTAAAGACAATCAGGTTCAGTTTGCAACGCAGGGGCTTTAACAGCGCCGAGAGCTTTGCTGCGTCGGCCCGCGACGAATTTACACCGTCCATCAGAATATATTCAAAGGTTAATAGACGTCTTCCCGGCATGGGATAGGTTTTGCAGGCGTCAAGCAGCGTCTGCAACGGATACTTTTTATTAACCGGCATGAGCTGATCGCGGATCTGATCGTCCGGCGCGTTGAGCGAAACGGCCAGATTGATGCACACATCTTTTCCCAGTTGTATGATCTGCGGCGCGAGTCCGCAGGTGGAGACCGTGATCCTGCGGTTGGAGACATTCGGACCGAAATCGCAGGTGAGGATCCGTATGGATCTGACGGTGTTTTCGTAATTGTCCAGCGGCTCACCCATGCCCATCATAACAATATTGTTGATGTCCTGACCTTCCGGGGTTTCATATTTCAACGTCAGCAGCTGGCCGACAATTTCGGCGGGTGTTAAGTGCCTTTTGAATCCCTGGCGCGCGGTCAGGCAGAATTCACAGGCCATTTTGCAGCCGGCCTGCGTGGAGATGCAAAGCGTCCAGTGGCTTTTGCCGGGAATCAGGACGCTTTCAATAAACAGGCCGTCTTCCAGCCTCAGCAGCGCTTTTTGCGTGCCGTCTTTGGATTTCTGGATTTTGACGATTTCAGGCCGGTAAATGCGTGTCATCGCCGCGAGGTCTTCGCGGAAACCGCGCGCGAGTGTCGTCATCGCGTCAAACGTTGTGACGCCGGACTGGTGAAGCCACTTCATAATCTGGCGGGCGCGGAACTTTTCCTTGCCCAGCGAGGCAATGAACGACTCCATTTCCTCGAGCGTGAAATCCAGCAGATTCGGTAATGGTTTAGACATTGAGTTTTTTTGCCAGCGTTTCTGCAATTGCGTCGATGAAGCCTTCCGTATTAACTTTTCTGTTGGATGGCTTCTTGTCGGCCAGTAGCAGAAGGTCGCCGGTCATAATGCCGCCTTCCACTGTTTCCAGTGCTGCCTGTTCAATCTTTCCTGCGAATTCAACCACGTCCGGTGTGCCATCCATCTCGCCGCGCTTGCGCAGCCCGCCCGTCCAGGCGAAAATAAGCGCCATGGAGTTAGACGAGGTTTCCTCGCCTTTGAGATGCTTGTAATAATGTTTCTGTACGGTGCCGTGCGCGGCTTCGTACTCAAACCAGCCTTTCGGAGAAACCAAAACCGACGTCATCATCGCCAGCGATCCGCATGCGGATGCGACCATGTCCGACAAAACGTCGCCGTCGTAGTTTTTGAGCGCCCATAGAAGGCCGCCTTCTGTTTTCATGATGCGTGCCACCGCGTCGTCGATAAGCGTGAAGAAATACTCGATGCCGGCCTTGTCAAATTGCTCTTTCCAGTTGGCATTGAATTCACGGTCGAAGATGTCGCGGAACCCCGCGTCGTATTGCTTTGAGATCGTATCCTTGGTGGAAAACCAGACGTCGATTTTTTCATCCAGTCCGTAGGTGAAGCAGGCTTTCGCAAAGCTCAAAATGGATGCCTCCAGATTATGATTCACTTGGACAATGCCGGCTGAAGGAAAATCTTTTACTCTGTAGGATTGCGGTTTTCCGCCTTCGGGTGTGAAAACGAGGTCCAGTTTGCCGGGGCCCGCAATCCGCATTTCAAAATTGTCATAGACGTCGCCATAGGCGTGCCGTCCGATCGTGATGGGTTCTTTCCAGGACGTTACGCCCGGTTTGATGTTTTCCACTAAAATGGGTTTGCGGAAAACCGTGCCGTCGAGCATCGACCGGATCGTGCCGTTGGGGCTCTTCCAGGCTTTTTTGAGTTTGTATTCCACCACGCGGTCTTCATTGGGCGTGATGGTTGCGCATTTGATGCCCACGCCGTATTTTTGAATGGCGCGTGCTGCGTCAAAAGTCACCTGATCATCCGTGTCGTCTCTGTGTTTGACGTGCAGATCGTAATATTCGATATTCATGTCCAGATAGGGGAAAAGCAGTTTGTCCTTGACCATCTGCCACATAATACGGGTCATTTCGTCTCCGTCCATTTCGACGATTGTTGTTTTTACCTGAATTTTTTTTGTCATGAAAAATGTACTCCACTTTCTTTTTTTTAAGTATGTTGGCGGACGTTGAGCGCCCCGCCGGCCAGAAGCATTGCTTTTTGTCTTTCGGATGCCGCGCAGGCTGCGCGAAAAGACGTCGATCGGGTTTTGTTCGTGACCAGCAGGTTGCGGCCGGCTGCGATTGCTTCGCGGACTTCTGTGATCTCCAGGTCGTCACCCGCGTTGATAGTGTCATAATCCTGCTCGTTGATGAACGTCAGAGGCAGAATTCCGAAATTGATCAGATTGGCGGCGTGAATGCGTTCCAGCGACTTGGCAAGCACGGCGCGCACGCCCAGATACATAGGGCAGATCGCGGCGTGCTCACGTGATGAACCCTGTCCGTAGGAGAGGCCCGCCACGATGATATTGCTTTTGCCTGCGTTCTTCAGCGCCATGGCGCGACCGGCAAAAGTCGCATCCACATTTTCGAAAACAAATTCTGAATACTTCGGAATGTTCGAACGGTATTTCATCCGCGCGCCGGCGGGAATGATGTGATCGGTCGTGATTTTGTCGCCGACCTTGATGGTTGCGACACCATGGATAACCTCCGGAAGCGGCGTGTTGACGGGCGGCGCGCCGATGTTCGGTCCCCGGACAATCGGCTCATGCGCTGCGGAGGTATCCGGTCGCACAATCATTGAATCGTCGATGACAAGGGTTTCCGGTGTTTGCACCTGAGGGTAGGGCATGTTCAGGTCACGGGGGTCTGTAAATTTCCCGGTGATGACGGCGGCCGCCGCCGTTTCCGGGCTGACCAGGTACACCTGCGCGTCCATCGTGCCGGATCGTCCGAGAAAATTGCGGTTCGATGTGCGAAGCGATACAGCGCCTGTGGCGGGACTCTGAGAATTGCCGATGCAGAAACCGCATGCGTTTTCCATGAGTCGTGCGCCTGCGGCAATCAGATCCGCGAGGTATCCGTCGCGCGCCAGATTATCGAGCACCTGGCGTGATCCCGGCGCCAGAATGAAGCTTACGTCGGGATGGGCCACTTTACCTTTTAATATTTTCGCGACCGTGACCAGATCTTTGTAAGACGAATTCGTGCAGCTGCCCAGACAGACCTGCTGGACCGCGATACTGTTCATTGAACGGACAGAGCTGATGTTGTCCGGGCTATGCGGTTTGGCGGTCAGGGGTTCAATCCCGGATAAATCAATCGTGACGATTCTGTCATAGGTTGCATCTTCATCCGCCAGAAGTTCAATGAAGTCCGCCTCTCTGTGCTGCGATTTCAGAAACAGCCGGGTTTGAGCGTCACTGGGGAAAATCGACGTGGTGACGCCGCATTCCGCGCCCATGTTGGTGATCGTGGCGCGTTCCGGAACGCTCAGCGAGGCCGTTCCTTCTCCGCCGTACTCGAAGACGACGCCGACATTGCCCTTGCTGGAAAATATTTCCAGAACGCGCAGGATGACATCTTTGGCGGAAACCCAGGGGTTGAGTCTGCCGGTGAGGTTGATTTTTACCACTTTCGGGTGCGTCAGGTAAAAAGGTTCGCCGGCCATTGCCTGCGCCACATCGAGACCGCCCGCGCCGATGGCGATCATGCCCAGGCCGCCGCAGGTGGGTGTGTGGCTGTCTGAGCCGATAAGCGTCTGTCCTGGCACACCGAACCGTTCAAGGTGTACCTGATGGCAAATGCCGTTGCCCGCGCGCGAAAGGACCACGCCGAATTTCTGCGCGGCGCTTTGCAGATAGCGGTGATCGTCTGCGTTTTCAAAGCCGATCTGAATCGTGTTGTGGTCGATATAACTGACGGACAGCATGGTCTGCACACGGGGTATGTTCATGGCTTCAAATTGCAGATATGCCATGGTGCCGGTGGCATCCTGTGTAAGTGTCTGGTCAATGCGGATGCCGATTTCACTTTCCGATTTTAGCTCGCCTGTGACCAGATGCGCGGCGAGGATTTTTTCAACAAGATTTTTTCCCATCTACCCTTCCTTGAAACCAGATTAATCCTTCGGCAGCAAAATGATCGCGATGCGGCGGTTTTTGGCTCTGCCTTCCGGGGTGGCGTTGTCCGCGACGGGCTGATATTCGCCGAAAGCCGTCGCCGAGAGGATAGCCGGATCAATGCCCTG
Source organism: Smithellaceae bacterium (assembly GCA_046484315.1). Lineage (GTDB taxonomy): Bacteria > Desulfobacterota > Syntrophia > Syntrophales > Smithellaceae > UBA8904. The sequence goes on from JAWOJC010000224.1 coordinate 20,681, forward strand.
CTCCTGAAGGTAGCGGGTCACATTGATCGCGCGCGCCGCGGCCAGTTCCCAGTTGGTGGGGTACACTCTGGCCAGGCGGCTGGTAATCGGCACATTATCCGTATGGCCTTCAATCCGGATTTGCTTGTCTTCCAGCGTCTTGAGAATGTCTACAACCCTTTTGAGCACCGCGAGGCCTTCTTTTTTTACATTGGCTTCGCCGGAGGCAAACAGAATTTTGTCCACCACATCCATCGTCAATTTGCCTTTGAGCTCGGTGATGGTGATTTCGCCCTGCGCGATTTCCGCTTTCATCTCCTGAAGCAGTTCCTGATACGTGTTGCTTGCGGCCTCGACTTCCTGCGATTTTTTCTTCAGCGCCGCCAGTTGTTCCTTGAGAAGTTTGTTTTCCTCTCTGAGCTCAACGATGCTTTTGGAAAGATCGTCCGTTTTGGCCTTTAAAATGTTTTCCAGTTCGTCTTTCTGTCCGGTAATGGCGGCGATCTGATTTTTGAGGGAGGTGTTTTCGTCAGTGAGCGCCGCCAGTTCTTTGCTTAGCGTATCTGCTTCATTGACTTTGGTCATATATTTGCTTTCCGCAACCAGACAGCCGCTGCAAAAGACGGCCATGATGAAAATGCTGATGAAGACGGATAGATTTCTTTTCATAACTCCTCCTTTTAAATGAATTTCGTTGGTCTTAGGAGATTGACTCAGACTGTATGCCTAGCTTCATATAATAATCCGGTTGGATAATCAACCGTCAAAAAGAACAACAGACCCCGGATGTCTGCCGGGTAAACTTATTGAAATTACAATATTTTAGATTTCAACGAGGAGGGTCAGGCGCCGTCTTCGCCATCTAAACCCTTGAGCCGGATGGCATGGCGGTATCTTTTCTGAAAATACGGCTGATCCAGCCGGTCAATCCGGACGGATTTCGCTTTATAGGAGGCATGGACAAATTCGTTGTTGCCGATATAGATGCCCACATGACCGATCGGTTTGCGGGTGCGAAAAAAGACCAGATCGCCTTCGACCAGTTCATTTTGGCCTACCCGAACGCCCAGGGCAGCCTGCTCACGGGCCGTGCGGGGAAGGGATACGTCGAAAAATTCATAAATCTTGCGAACATAAGCAGAGCAATCCATTCCTCTGACGCTGTTCCCGCCCAGTTTATAGGGCGTTCCCAAAAAACCTGTGGCCACCCTGACCAGGAGCTTTCTTTCGAACATGCTGTTCCACTTGCCCATAAGCTCGTTGCTGACGGGCGCCTCAATCAGGTGATCCGAAGACATCCCTGCAATCGTGGCCGGAGATTCGTCACTGTCCTCATCGGATAAATCCTCATCCTCCATGTCCACCGTATCCGGATGCCCGTCGAGCTGAGGTTCGGTTAAGCTCAGTTTGCGGCCGACGCGCAGCGTTTTAGGGTTTACATCATTGAGCGCCATGATTTGTTTAAGCGGCACGCCGGTGGAAAGCGAGATGGAAGAAAGGGTATCTCCCTTTTTAATCGTATAGGTCGCGGCGCCGCAGGAGGGTGTGTTTGCGTTTTGTGCCGTGATTTTGGAAACCTGAGGAATAGTGAGGTTTTGCCCCGGCTTAAGATGGTGCGATGAAAGATGGTTGGCTTTCTTAATCGCTTCGATGCTCACGCCCTGTTTTTTGGAAATGCTGTAGAGGCTGTCGCCTTTTTGAACTCTGTACATATCCGCATCAGCGGTAAAAGCCGGGCTCAGTAATGCAATGATTAAGCTCAATCCTGTAACAATACGCCGTTTCATCATGAAGTACCTCCTCGGTCTACGGGGGTGACCCATTTTGTTAACGGTGCACAGATGGCTGTCAGTCGCTGATGCCGTCGATTCTGATCGGCTGCACACAGAAAACGAAATTCACTTCTCACACATTGCTTATTGGCATAGCCTGCATACAGAATGTTAAAAAAACTGTCAAATTGATTTTGCAATCCTTGCTAATGCGGTATAGGGAGGTTCGTCGAAAAAGGAATGATCATGATTCGTTTATTGAAAAGAATTTTGCTGTTTTTTCTTGCAGGACTGCTGCTTTACTTTACCTTCGATGTCGGACGCTATTTCTTTTATCCGGACGTCGCGGGTCTAAAAACAAAACGACCGGGCACAACGGCGTTTATGGACTACAGGCAAAGCGCGTGGCGCGATCGCGGGATCAAAAAGAAGATAAAGACCTCGTGGGTACCTATGTCGAGAATATCACCCTATGTCATGAAGGCGGTCATTATTTCCGAGGATGATAAGTTCTGGTCGCATGAAGGATTCGACTTTGAAGCCATGCAAAAGGCCATGGAAAAAAATGTAAAGAGAAATAAACTGTTTTACGCGGGAGGCAGCACGATCTCCCAGCAACTGGTGAAAAATCTATACCTGTCTCCCTCTAAAAATCCCCTGCGAAAAATCAAAGAAGCGATTCTCACATGGCGCATCGAGCGGAATCTGAGCAAGCGAAGAATCCTTGAACTCTATTTAAATGTGGCTGAATGGAGCGACGGGCTGTTCGGTATCGGAGCGGCCGCAAGGCATTACTACGGCAAGGACGCATCAGCGCTGAGTGCCCGGGAGGCAGCGGCTCTGGCGGTTGTTCTTCCCAATCCGCGGCGGTTGAAGCCGGATGGTTCTTCTCGCTATGTGGCCAGACAGGCCGAAAGAATACATGCCATCATGGTTCGTCGGGGCATGGTGATTGAGGCCTACGATCACATCGTTTCAGAAAGCGATCGGGAAAACGGAAAAGAACAAGAAGATGAAAAGCCCGATGCCATCGAGGGCCTCCCGGATGAATCGTCCGGCAGCAACAACCTGCCGGAAGGTTTGCCGTAATGAGGTCTTTTGCATCTGTCGCGCAGGCGTTGCGGGACAAAATATATCTCCTGTCTGTCATGCCTGAAATATCGTTCATGCTGCGCCGGCAGAAGTTCCGTGCTTTTGAAATGTTGGGTTGGAAATATGGATCCGGACATTTATCAGGGGCAGGTCAAGTTTTCCTTGACACACAAGAGGGCGCCTTCTAATCTGCCTCACGGAAAAGCAAAATCTTGTTTATAAATAGTTTAAAGAAGGTTTTTTTGTGAAATCGGACAATCCTGTCAGTTTAAAAAATATTCTTAAAATTCCCCACTTTATTATCGAGGGTATCAAATTTCACGCGGCGGGAAAGTTATATAGTCCTAAACCGACATTTTCAACCATCCGGGTAACCCATCGATGCAATTCCCGTTGTCCATCTTGTGTTTTCTGGAAAGAAAGTGATAAATTCAAAGAACTTACCCCAAATGTCATCGAAGCACTATATCAGGACAAACTATTTTCTTCTCTGGAAATGTTGACACTCAGCGGCGGCGAAGCCACGCTCAGGGAGGACCTTGCAGAAATTGCCGAAGGCGTCCTAAAATCATGCCCGAACATCAGGGGCATAACTTTGTGCACTAACGGGTTTGATAACCAACGCGTTATCCATGCCGTGAAAAACCTGCTTAAATTGACTCATGGCCGGCGCAATATAAAATTATATCTCTCCGTTTCATTGGATGGCATCGGTCACCTGCACGAAAAAATTCGAGGTGTGCCTGACGCTTTTGAAAAGGTAACGAAGACCCTTGCGGATTTAAAAATAATCCAACAAACTAATAATTTGTTCCTATCCGTCAATTGCGTCGTTCAGCCCCTGAATGTTCTGCATCTGAAAGAAATCGCGGCTTACGGTGAGGATAATAATCTGCCTCTTACTTTTTCGCCGATTTGCGTTTCCGATGTTTTTACGAACGATGAGGAAGTGAAAAAACATCTGCAATTCAACCCGGAACAACTCGACCAGCTTCAAAAGATTATTAAAAATGAATTAATGCCGCGCCTGAGAACTTTTGACAGGGTATTTTGGCATGATTATTTAAATTTAATCAATGGTGCGAAACGGCGTGTACCCTGTTTGTTGCTCAACCACTATTTGCAGATTGATGCAAGGGGGGTCATGCGCGGATGCGATTTCGATAGCCGATTCGTTTACGGGCATATCAAAGAATCCGAACCTCATCGAATATGGTTTTCAGAAAAAAGCAGAAATATGAGGCGCATGATTGAGAATAATGACTGCAACAGATGTAACTTTCACTGCAACGTAGGACATTCTCTGGCCAAGGAATTTTTTTATTATGCCCGTTATCTGTTGTGTGAAAAATTCCATCATTTGATTCGAAAAGTATAATATGGGCACTTTCAGGAGGAATGACGCTGAATTTTTCTTTGTCTGATTCTTTTGCGTATATAAAAAGGCACCTGATAAAAAGCCTTCGAGATAAAATCGGGAAAGGCGGCGGCTTTTCTCAAAAATGAAGCATTGCCCATACTGTTACTGTGCATCAGCCATTTTTTATATATTCTGTTACGCAGATTGGGCGGCGACGTCAATACGCGGAAAAAACGAATCTCCTGAGAATCTTTAGGCAACCGGTCAAGCTGATTTAAAACCTCCCCCGGCACCGGGGCGTCAAATTCATTTTTTAAAAATTTCAATGCATAAGACATCGTTAAGCTCAGGTTGCGCGAAGCGGCTTCGGACACCAGCATTGCCCAATCGATCGCATCAGATCTTTTCTCCAGAACCGTCAGTACGTCAACAATCCAGCGGATTGAGGATATGGTGTTCCATCTGAGACCATGGGCGCAATTATGCAAAATCTGCTGCGTCGGATTCAAAATTTTAATCTTGAATCCTTTGAATGAAACTTCTTCCGTCTGCTTCCAGAGTTCGTCATCCGCTCTATCCCACGAACACTGATAAAAAGCGCGCCAATGAATATCCATCTCGTAATGATCGGGGCTTATTAAATCGAGCGAATGAATGTGTTTGACGGGTTTGTCAAGCCAGGAACCATTCCTTTCCTGCCAACCCAGCTCCTTGAAGTATTTCAGCGTTCTTTCCACATCCTCTTCAGGGACAAGAAAGTCCGCGTCACTCATGGGACGGATACCGGTATCTTCATAATATGCAGCGATAAGCGCGATGCCCTTGAGCACGATAACAGGTATTTCCCGTTTTTCCAGTTCGACCAGAATCGACAGAAATTTGTGAAAAAGGAGGCTGTTTTTGTATAGATTCTGGCGGTAGACACCTTTTAATTTCTCAATGTGAGGAATCTCTTGTCCCGTTTTTGACAGTCGCTTATACAGTAGCGGTAAGAGGCGAAAACTGCCCCCTTCAACATTGTCAAGGTTGGTAATCGTTATCCATTTTTTGTAGTATTCAATTGCCCGGCTGTCGCTTTTTTCAAGAATCGCGTGCAAAAGCAGGAGTTCATCAGATTGGACTATCATTTTTTTTCTTTCTTCTATGAATAATCGCTTCTTTGGCGATACGCGCGTAATCATCGTTTTGATTCTTGTTCACAATTCCATGATTCAGCGGATGAATTCTCCGGCACATCAAAACATCCGGTAGGATCGCGGTCTTCATCCCCGCATCCAGTGCGCGTTGATACCAGTCGATAAACTCTCCCGTGCTGAACGCGGAATCAAAATACCCGACGCTTAAAAATTTTTCTCTCTTGATCAGCATCGTGCCCGCATGCAACCCCTTAACCGGTTCTTCGGGGCAATGATATTTCCGGCGAAAGCTATCATCCGTTTCCGGACTGAAAAAATGAGAGATCATGCCGAATATCATGTCCGGTGCATCGGTATTTTTGATCTCACGCAACTGGAGTTCAATCTTGTTTTTCTCCCAGCAATCGTCGGCATCCAGAAAAGCGATATAATCGCCTGTGGCGCTTTTGATGCCATCATTGCGGGCGGCAGCGGCTCCGCCGTTCTTCTCTCTTTTGATATAGCGAATTCTGTCAGCATAACATCGTGCGATTTCCGCCGTTGTGTCTGTGGAACAATCATCAACAACCAGGATTTCAAAAGGCTTTACAGACTGATTCAGGACGCTATGCAAAGCTTCATCAAGATATTTTTCTCCATTGTAAACCGGTATGACGACACTGATTTTATGGGAGGCTTTCGTCCTCTGCAAAGAGGCTTTGATGGATTTTAAAAGTTCCTTCCGGCAGATTTCCGTCTGACGGGTGAGGCACTGGTTGTGTACCCTTTTATAAAGAAGGTTTTTTTCAATAACCCCGAGCCGGAAGCCGGCATCCTTGGCTCTCAAAAACCAGTCACTGTCGTCACCGATACGATAGGTTTCATCAAAATCCCCCACGGCATCAAAGATGCATTTACGCACCAGTAAAGCACTGGGAATAAACGCTGTTGTTTCTGTCCCCTGTCTTTCGATTCTCACCCATCCGGGAAGTTCTTTCAATGTGTCATCCAGGAATATACTGTGCTTGGTCACCGAGTAATCAATCTCCGGGTGGTCTTCCATGAAACCGACCTGAAACTTCAGTTTTTCGGAACTCCAGATATCATCGGCATCGAGAAAAGCCAGATATTGCCCCGAAGCTTTGCGTACGCCGTAATTTCGGGCAGCCGCTACACATTGATGCTCCTGGTGCAAATAAATAACCTGACTGTATTCTTTTACGATGGAAGCGCTTTCATCGCTTGAACCGTCATCTACAACAATGCATTCCCAATGACCATATTCCTGATTCAGAACGCTGTTAATGGCATCTTTAATAAATCCTTCGCCGTTATACACCGGTATGATCACGCTTACCTTTGGATTTTCCATTCGCCTCCTTCGATTTCCCCCGCGGCCATGAAACGCTTCAACGCGTCCATGATCTCCGCATTATCTTTCCCCAGCGACATTTGATAAACAGGAATGCCTTGCAGGATAGCGGCAAGCGTTTTCAATGTTTGTTTACCGCTGCCCGGCATTTGAAAAATGGAACTTGCCGCAAGCCCCATCAGGCCTTTGCTTTGCGGCACGCGATCGAAATATGTTTTCTGATTTCCCGTAATCATTGGCAATAACAAGGCCTTGAGCGGCAGACTTCTCCTCAAAGCGTCCGGTTTATGATCACGCAAATAAAAATATCCTTTTTCATCCTTTTGATTATTCAAGGATAAATCGCCTGCCGCAGGCACCCGCTCCAGCATCTCCCAGCGGAACTTAACGCTGTTATAGACGCTATGCACCACCGGACCGGATTTGTTTTCCAGGACAATATAATCGTCTCCAAGAAAATTAAAGCCATTACGCGCGGCCAGCATCGCTGTCGTTGATTTCCCTGTCCCGCTCCGTCCCGCCAGCAGGACTCCCGCATTGTCTCCACCTATCGCCGCTGCGTGAACCAGAGCCAGGCCGGATTTTTCACACCACCAGTGCAGGAGCATACGCATCGGCGCTGCTTTTTCATAAAAAGGAAGTTGCCCGGCTTTGGGCAGATAATAATACCCCCGGTTGTTCCCGTTATCGAACATGCTGAAGATACCGCTGTTCGGATTGTATAGAACGTGAATATCTCCGGAATTATAGGTGACGATTTCTTCCTTATTTTTTGAAATGTCAGTTAGCCAGCCGTATCCGGGAAGGGCACAATCTAAAATATCGGAGTCGCAGGCAAAAATAGTGAACTCCGCTTCAGCTTTTGTTCCGGTAATCTCCAAGTGTTCGAACGCTTTGAAGAGGTTGTGCTCGAGGATATCCGAAGAATACGTCAGAAGGACGGTGCCGCCGATAGAAATAAATCTTTTTCTGATACCGACGGCTTTTATTCGCGATTCGTTGAAGTAAGCAAGAATATCCGGCAGAATGGTTTCAAATGTGTTCATCAATCATTGCTTTTTTTCTGATGCGGCCATCCCTCTTCCGAAACTTCGTGAATCGGATCCAACAGCAGCATTTCCTGCATGTCGGAAAATTTATCAAAATCAGGCTTCTCATAGGACTGACCATCGAATCCGTTCGCATTAATTTTGCCAACGTTGTGTCCTTCAATTTCTCGGACGAGTTGTTCGTCGGTCAGACGTTGGACAAATATTTGAAAGTCCGAGCCGATGCATTCGGCCTCACCCGGATAAGACTTCGCTGCATGCGAGGCTATTTGATTTAAAGAATACCCCTGATTAAGAAAATTCCATACTTGAGCCGCCGACTTATTGAGGTTGTAATAACATCCGTTGTCCAGATTGATGACCACAACCTCATCTTCCATAGGCTCGCTGATGACCGCGGGAGCATTGATTTCATAATACTTTTCCATAATGATACTGTTCTGTCCTCATAATTTTGAACGGGAGTATAAAAACAACACTTGTCTATGTCAATGACAAATAATTGGTCGGATTGCTTCAAATAGCAGATTGCCGAAAGAAAACACGGCAACGAAGGCGTTGGCAGGAGGTCCCCGGCGAACGAATATTTCATTGATACCCTTTATAAGCCATCTCACTACTGTCCGGTTATTTTTTTGAGCGAAGAATCCTGGACCGGGCAATTTTCAGATAGTTTTTATGAACTTCATCCCGCCTGAGAGCCGTGGTGTTATTCAGATGCACTCTTCTTAGCAAAACCAACTCCGGTAAAACATGATAGTCTCTGCATGAGTCTGAAAATCGCGTGAACCATTCAATAAACTGCGACATCCTCATGGAGGGATTAAATTCGCCTACCTGAAAAAAAGTATCGCGCCTGATCAGCATTGCGCCGGCATGGATACCGCTCATTTGATCGGCTGGACAATAAAGCCGTTCGCGCTGTTTTGAATCCAGTTCCGGACTGAAAAAGTTTTCCACCATGCCGAAGGCGGCCTGACAAGATGGATTGAGTTTTAGATAATCGGATTGAAAAGCCAGTTTTTCCGGCAACCAGATATCATCCGCGTCGAGAAAAGCCAGCCAGTTTCCCGACGCGGCGGCAATGCCCGTGTTGCGGGCAACCGCACACCCCTGATTCTGCTGGCAAATGACGTGGACGCGGGAGAATTTCTCCGCCACGCCTGCCGTATCATCATCAGAGCCGTCATCAACCACGATTATTTCATCGGGTGGTATGGTTTGGGCAAGCACACTTTCTATGGCCTCTCCCAGATACAGAGCGGCATTAAACGCCGGTATAATAACGCTGATCCTGTCCATGTTTTATTTCTGCTTCTTTTATCTCATATTTCATTGGCATCAATGATGCTTTTTTATGGGTTCCATGCCATATAATTCGGAGCTCGTCAAAAATATTATTTACAAACGGCCTGTAGAGGAAGGGTTGACCCCGTTTTGCGTTTGCCGGTTTCGGAGTTGCCACACCATCACCATTACCGCAATTCCGATGACGATGATGATTGACATCCAACACCTTGTTTCTTATAGTCAGAGCATAAAAAGGCCCTGTCTTTACGAATCGAATCAAATCCAGGCATTTGGTAGGGGTAGAAATGCAAAACAAAAAGCTTGTGCTCGGCATTGATATCGGCGGAACGACAACCGCCTTCGGATTCGTCGATCGCCAGGGAACGATTTACGGCGCTCATACCATGGCCACCCAATCGGGCCAGTCCGCTGACGATTTCATGGCGAGGCTTCATGCCAGGATAGAAGAAGTTAGAGCGAACCTCACTTTTGCCTATCGCCTGTGCGGGATAGGTATCGGCGCGCCCAACGCGCATCACGATCGCGGAACCATCGAGAAAGCCGTTAATCTAAACTGGGGAGACACGGTCGATTTTGTCGCTTTGGTGAAGAACTATTACGACCTTCCTATTGCCATCACCAATGATGCCAATGCCGCAGCCTTAGGAGAGATGCTTTTTGGTCACGCCCGGGGGATGAAGCATTTTATGGTGATTACCCTTGGCACCGGCCTGGGCAGCGGCATCGTCACCGATGGACGATTGCTTTATGGCGCAAGCGGCTTTGCCGGTGAACTGGGGCATACCGTTGTTGAACCGGATGGACGACTATGCGGGTGCGGGAAAAGGGGGTGCCTGGAAGCGTATGTCTCCGCCGCAGGGCTTAAGACAACGGCGCTGGAGCTCATGGTCGGGTGTCGCGATCAAACGAAGCTCGGAGACATGCCAGATGGGGATATCACGGCGAAACGAATTTTTGATCTGGCGATGAAAGGCGATGCGATTGCCCTGGAAGCCTTTGATCGCACGGCAAGGATACTGGGCATGAAGCTTGCCGACGCTGTGGCCCACATGAGCCCGGAGGCCATCTTTCTTTCGGGTGGATTGTCCGAAGCGGGCGATCTCCTGCGCATACCGGCACAGAAATACATGAACCATTTCATGTTTGGCGCGTATCGGGGAACGGTGAAACTACTGCCTTCGGGATTGGAAACAGGCGCAAGCGCTGTTTTGGGGGCGGCGGCGCTCATTTGGAACGATCTTGCCTGATTAAGTGAGTCGGATCAAGAGCATGGCTAATCGCCTCCGAAGCGCCTTTGGGCTTGGCCTGAGATTCGCATGGTCATGAGTGCCAAACTCGTGTATGAATGCGTCATGAAAAGAGGAAGCGGCATATTGCTGGGCATATCATCACTGCCCGGCCCATTCGGTATCGGAACACTCGGTCAGGGTGCCAGAGATTTTGTAGACGCGCTTTCGCGCGCATCGCAGCGCTACTGGCAGATTCTGCCGACATCGCCTACGGGCTTTGGCGATTCACCCTATCAGGCCTTCAGCGCCTTTGCAGGGAACCCGTATTTCATCGATTTTGACGATCTGTATTTCGAAGGCCTGCTGCCCCGAAACGCGCGGGACCTGTGTGACGGGCTTTTCGGGGGTGATCCGTGCGCGGTGGATTATCACGCGCAATATATCGGCAAGCCGCAGGTGCTGCAGCTGGCCTTCGAGCATTGTGCCACGCGGATGGGCGACGACATAGAGGCATTCAAACGCAGGCACGCCGACTGGATATCCGATTATGCCCTGTATATGGCGCTAAAAGGCGCCCATGGGATGAAATCTTTTGATCACTGGCCCAAAGCGCTTGCCGAAAGACAGCAAGGCGCGCTTTTGGCCGCCCAGGCGCGCCTGGAAAAAACGATTGACTATCATATTTTTGTTCAATACCTTTTCTTCCGGCAGTGGGAGGCGTTGCGCAAGTACGCAAACGAAAAAGGCGTCTATCTGATCGGCGATATGCCGATTTACATGGCGCAAGACAGCGCCGATGCCTGGGTGTGCCAGGACATCCTGGACCAACAAGGCCGTGTCGCAGGCTGTCCGCCGGATTACTTTTCGGAAACGGGGCAGCTCTGGGGGAACCCGCTTTACGACTGGGAGGCGCTTAAAAAAACAGGTTATGCGTGGTGGATTCGCCGGATTGCTCATCAGGCATCCTTGTGTGATTACCTGCGTATCGATCATTTCCGGGCATTCGAATCCTACTTTGCGAT
>JAWOJC010000266.1:0-3145 GCA_046484315.1 Smithellaceae bacterium
AAGCGCCAATCCGGAAGTGATCAAAGCTTATCTGGGTGACGCGCAGGCATTGGAATAAAAAGGGCATCTATTGGATACGGAAAAAGAACATAACCACGAATGGCGGGATATCACACTGCCGCAGCTCTTGGAGCGAAACGCCGCAACGTACGGAAATTCAAAAACGGCGATCCGTGAAAAAGCCTACGGCATCTGGCATACATTCACCTGGCTTGAGTATTTCGACTATGTGCGAAAGACCGCTGCGGGGTTTGCCGCTTTGCAAATCAAGCGGGGCGATCATCTGTGCATGATTGTCAATAACTCTCCGGAGTGGCTTTTTGCCGAGCTTGCAGCCCACGCACTGGGGGCGACCACGCTCAATTTATTTACCACATCCGTTGCCGAAGAACTGGCTTTTTCCATCGGGCGCATCCGCTCTCCGATTGTGGTCGTGCAGGATCAGGAGCAGGTCGACAAACTCCTTGAGGTCAGAGACAAACTGCCGCAAACAACAAAGATTGTTTACCTCGATCCGACCGGCATGACTTCCTATGAAAACGATCCCTGGCTGATCAGTTATGCCAATCTTTTGGAAACCGGCGAGCATTTTATTGCGGCACATCCGAATTATGTTGAAGATGAAATCGCCAAAGGACGCCCCCGGGATATTGCGGTCATGATTCAGACCTCCGGCACCACCGGTGTGCCTAAAATGGCGATGCTGTCTCATCGCAATCTGACCACTATGGCGGCCCAGTGGGTTCAATCGGCGCGCCTGAAACCGGAAGAAAACTGGATTTCCATGTCACCACCTGCGTGGATCGTCGATCAGATGTGGGGAATGGGCGTGTCTTTGGTCAGTGCGATGACGATGAATTTTCCGGAAACACCGGAAACGGTTTTGGAGGATTTCCGCGACATCGGACCATCGATATTAATCACGGCCTCACGGTTCTGGGAGGATATGGCTTCGCGTATCCGTGTGAAAATATCAGATGCGGGATGGCTGAAAAGAAAACTGTTCCACTGGGGTGAAAGTGTCGGACGATCAGTGGTCGATAAAAAGCTCCACAGACAAACTCTCTCCTGGTCTGAGAAAATACTAAGTAGATTTTTCAAGATTACCGTTTACAATCCCCTGTTAGACCGTCTGGGCTGTTCGCATTTTCACAGCGCATTTACCGGTGGACATCCAATCAGTCCAGAAGTTATCGGGTTTTTCAGGGCCATCGGTTTGAATTTAAAGCAGTGTTACGGTCTGACAGAATCCGGTGGCATCTTTCAGATTCAGCCTGATGATGAAGTCAAACTTGAAACAGTGGGCAAACCGCTGCCGCTGACAGCTGTCATGATAGCGCCAGATCAGGAAGTTATGGTGAAGTCCGAAGCGAATTTTTCCGGCTACTATAACGATTATCAAGCCACCGAAGCGGCATTCGAAAATGGATGGCTCAAAACTGGCGACGCGGGCTACATCGATGAGGACGGACATCTGCTGATTATCGGCCGTAAGGAAGACATCATCCGAAATAAGAGCGGCGACGCCTTCTCTCCCGATTTTATTGAAACACGCCTGAAGTTCAGTCCTTATATAAAAGAAGCGGTCACCTTCGGTGAGGGGCGCCCTTATATTGCCGCCATGATTAATATCGACCTGGGTAATGTAGGCAACTGGGCGGAAGAGAGAATGATTCCCTATACAACGTATATGGATCTCGCATCGCAAAAAGCGGTGGAGGAAATGATTCTTTCTGAAGTTCGAAAAGTCAATGAACAGCTTCCCGACGTCATGAAAATAAAAAAGTTTGTCCTGCTTTACAAGCTGCTTGATGCGGACGATGAAGAACTGACGCGAACCGGAAAAGTTCGCAGACGGTTTGTCTATGGTCTGTACATTAAGATTATCGAAGCCATGTACGGCGGCAAACAAAACGTTCAGGTGACGGGAAAAATCCGTTACCGCGACGGTCGCGTGGGAGAAATTGAAACCGGCATCAACATCATCAGTGTGGATTGAGGAAAACGTATGGATTTTTTTCTGCAGTTATTGGTCAACGGTATTTGTGTCGGATTGCTCTACGGTATTTCCGCCATGGGCTTTGTCATGATCTTCAAGGCATCGAGCGTCCTTAACTTTGCCCATGGAGAACTTCTGGCACTGGGCGCGTTCTTCTTTCTGTCCCTGGTAACCTGGGGAAAACTGCCGATCGCCGTGTCTTTCCTGCTGACATTGGCCGGTTGCTTTGTTCTCGGGTTTCTCATTGAAAAATTCTTTCTGCGTCCGCTCATCGGTGAGAAGCTGATTTTTGTCATCATGCTGACCGTCGGACTGGCGGCTATGTTTAAAGGCCTGATTCTACTGATTTGGGGGGGTAATCTGCATACCTATCCCGATTTTCTTCCCGAAACACTGGAATTGAATCTTGGCAATATATATGTTGCACCTGTATATTCCGCCACCCTCATTATCAGCGTGATATTTTTGGTGCTCTTTGGTTTGTTCTTCAAGAAATCCTCACAGGGCATTTTTATGCGATCGGTGGCCGATAATCAGAAGGCCGCTTTATCGCTGGGCGTCAATGTGCGGCGTGTCTTTGCGTTGTCCTGGGCCATCGCCGCAATGGTCGCCTGCATGAGCGGGATTGTGCTGGGCATCATTAACGGTGTCAATGTACACGATCTGAGTGCCATCGGCCTGAAAGTTTTTCCCGTGGTCATTTTAGGCGGTCTCGACAGCATCGGCGGCGCAATCATCGGCGGCATCATTATAGGCCTGCTCGAAACCTTTACGGGAGGATACCTGTCGCCTTCGCTTCGGGATGTTGTCCCCTACATTGTTCTCGTGTTTATTTTGATGGTCAAACCCTATGGTCTGTTCGGTCTGGTGGAGATCGAAAGAGTCTAGAAAGTGGTATTTATGAAAAAGTTGTCTTTTCATCCCTGCGGGAATTTTCGTGAGAATTATGCTCAGGAACTGGCTATCTTCGATACGTGGTTCGGCAGGGTTTGTCTCGGTGTCTTTCTGGCACTGCTCTTCGGCGTTGTACGCATCTCGGCATAGATGCGGCTGCCCTCAATCAGGGCGTTTTTGATCTTGTCGATCTTGGTAATCTGACTGCCGATATGAAAATGCAGCAGCTTCACATGGCTGAGCAGATTATGT
>JAWOJC010000302.1:0-3361 GCA_046484315.1 Smithellaceae bacterium
TATTGAAGAGGCCTTCTCATAACCATCCGTTTTGTATCAATTCAAGAACGTCGTGCTTCCCCGGACTCAGATTTTGATCGCAGATGGCCTCTATGATCTTGCCCAGACCGGAAGCATATGGTGCGTGACCCAACACTTTGCTCTCGAGAACGATACCGACGTGGCCATCTGTAATTCGAATTTTGTGATAGGCATGTCGCAAAAGATGTTCAGCCGGAATACCGAGGCGCCGTTCCTGATCCTGAGGATCACGAACCGAAATAATTTCGCTAACGGATAACCCCATAGACGTGGCAATGTTAATTGCGGTTCCTGGTTCTGATTTCTTATTTGACTGATGCGATTCGATCACCTCTTTTTTATACTCAGAAAAAAGGTGACCGTGTGATTGAATCATGGCCATAAATTTTAACATCAGAACATTTGTATTCGGACACAGGACAATCGGAAATGAAGGATTGATTTTGTCGAGACTTCCGCGAGTCGAAAGCTCCACAAGCACAAGCCGGTGATCGGCACAGAAGGAAACCACCTGCGCCATTTCCCGTCCCGAACCTGCATGCACAACTATTCTGCGGCCTGCCCATACCTCGTCTCGTTTGGCCCAGGAAATGACACTTTTTATCCGGCCACCTTTCAAGTTTTCAAACAACTCACGCGCCAGCATTCCTGATCCAACGATGAGGATCTGAACGCTTTCATCTTTTGACGTTATAGACAACTTCTCCCTCCAATTCATTGATGCCGGCGGGGTCTCGAAATCCCGCTTGAGAATTTCAACTTTGTTTACAAGTTTTCCCAAGCGTTCACACGTCAATCTGGTGCAGCGCCAGCTCCCGATAGGCATATTCCAGATAAATCTTTTCCTTCATGAAGAGATCGAACAGATCCGCGTCGATATGATCGTCGGCCACCATCTGCTTGAGGATCTCAAGCGCTTCAGTGAGCGTTTTGTCCTTTTTGTAGGGACGATCAGCGGCAGTGAGCGCTTCGAATATGTCCGACAGGGCAATGATGCGCGCCTGCAGAGGCAGCGCGTCGCCTTTGAGCCCCTGCGGGTAACCGCTGCCGTCCAGCTTTTCATGGTGGGCAGCGGCATAGCGGGCGATGTTGCGCAGTTTCCGTGGAAAAGGCAGCTTGGCCAACATTTTTTGTGTGATGGCTGCGTGGTTGTTAATGATGCTTCTTTCTTCCGCGTTGAGGGTGCCGCGGCGGATGCTCAGGTTATAGATCTCATCCTTCGTCAGCAGCGGCATGGTTTGTGTGTTGGCGCCCCACTTTCGCTGCCCGATATTCTCAATGCGTTCAATCATTACATCGGCGGTAAATTCGCTGCCGTTGTTGATGCGCACGAGAAATTGATATTCCTCATCGAGTGCTTGAAGCTCCCTTGCGACTTCTTCCGGGGAAAAACCGGCGCGGTTCTGCCTGGCTTCGTTCATGGCCAGCTGATATTCCCTTTTGAGTACTTCGAAACGGGTTTTGATGTCTCCGATGCGGTCGTAAACCTTTTCGAGCTTGGTGGATTTGTCGACCACATGCTCGGGCGTGGTGATTTTTCCGACATCATGCAGCCAGGCGGCCATTCGCAACTCCTCCATTTCGTCTTCAGAAAAGCTTATTTGTGCAAAATGGCCTTCCTTGGCCGCATTTATTTTTTCGGCGATTCGCATGGTCAGGTCGGCCACGCGACGTACATGCCCGCCGGTATAGGGCGACTTTTCGTCAATAGCGGTGGCGATGGTTTGAATGAATGAATCCAGCAGTTTTTCCAGATCATCAATCAGCAGGTTGTTGGTCAGGGCCACCGCCGCCTGCGAAGCCAGCGCTTCGGCCAGCCTTTGCGCCTGATCTGAAAACGAAGTTCCTTCGCCTGTCTTTTCGTCTTTCGCGTTTAAAAGCTGAAGCACGCCGATGATATCATTGTCATGGTTGCGCATGGGAACCACCAGCATGGAATTTGAACGGTAACCCGTTTCCCTGTCGAATGCTTTCGTCCCCTCAAAGTTAAATCCTTCTGCGTGGTAGACATCCGGGATATTGACCGTCTCGGAGGTCAGCGCCGCGTAAGCCGATACGTTGGCATGGTTGGGCAAACCGTCCGTGTTGGTAAGCGCCACCGGAGGCCAGGTTATTTTCTCGCCCTCGTCCCCTAAGCTCAGTCCCGGCGATGCGTTTTGAACGAACGCAAACTCAAGCTGCGCTGCATCATCGGACATGACGTACAGTGTTCCGCCTTCGGCGTTTGTGATGGAGCGCGCTTCGGTCAATATTTTTTCAAGCAGCCGTGCGATATTTTTTTCGGCGGAGAGCGCTACACCGATGTCGATCAATCGCCGGACGCGATCCGCGTCAATGGTCGTTTTGCTTTTTTTCTTCATGCGATTTGCAGATGCCTCCCGTGCCTACCGGATAATGACCTGTTCTATATCCGACGCCAGCCTCTGTTTGATTTTCAAGAAAAAAGCGTCGGGATAAGTTGCCTCCTTCAGGAATCTTTTATCCAGAGGCTTTGTCGCCTGATATTTCTGCAGTGCATAGCGCTTCGCGCCCCGAATTTCCCCGGCAATTTTGATGATATCCTCTTCGGTGAGTTGTGATTTCACGACGGTCGTACGAAATTCATGCGCCACTCCCGATGCGATGATAATCCGGATAGACTCGGCGAGGTCTTTCGCATGGATCTGTGCGTTGACAATACGGGGGTATTGATCCATTGGCGCTTTGACATCCATCGCGATGAAGTCGATCATTTTCTCCCTGATCAGAGACGCCAGAACCACAGGCTCTGAGCCGTTGGTGTCGATCTTGACGGCAAAGCCCAGCTTGCGTATTTGCGCAATGAAAGGAATTAAATCGGGATGAAGCGAGGGCTCGCCGCCGGTAAGAGTCACCGCGTCGAGTTTACCCTGCCGCGTTTGGAGAAAGGCCAGAACGTCTTTCGGATCCAGGCAGGTCTGGAACAAAGCGGGATTTACCAGCTCCGGATTGTGGCAATAGGAACAGCGGAAATTGCAGCCTTGCGTAAAAAGAATGGCGCTGATTTTTCCCGGATAATCAATGAGGGAAACTTTCTGCATGCCGCCTATTTTCATCGGATCATCTTCTTCAACGAAACGGACCTTCAACGCCTGAACCCCGCCTCTCGGTCGGGGTTTTCAGTCAATTAAAATGAATCGCGCCGCAACCTACTGGAAGCGGTACACCTGTCTGGAGTCGAACTCCTCCTGTTTTCCCTTGTTCCACTGTTTAACCGGCCGCAGATAACCGACCACCCGCGAATAAACTTCGCAGGCCTCCGCGCAGGTGGGACAAGTTTCGATTTCGCCTTTGATGTAGCCGTGAGAGGGACAGACACTGA
>JAWOJC010000315.1:0-35055 GCA_046484315.1 Smithellaceae bacterium
GTCTGTGGCAGGATCATGATACGTTTCAAAAGAAAGGCACAGAATGTCTTCCTTGCTGCTGATATAATTGTACAAGTTACCGAGATTGATGCCCGTCGCCTTCGAGATATCGCGCATGGTGGTTTGGGCATAGCCTTTTTTGATAAAGAGTCGGGTGGCCTTCTTGATGATTTTTGCCCTTTTGTCAAGGATCGCATCCTGTCGGATCGGGTCCGGTACGTTTTCCTGATCGTTGTCGTCTCGTTGGTCAAAGTCACTCATAAATTTCCTTTCCCGAGCGAAAGCCTCTTTTTGCGTGAAAAAGAGGTCCTGTGCGTATTGATATTCGGAACGGTTTGCCGGTGTGGGCATAAAAAATCATCGGGCAGGATGAGTCCTTATGCGTGACACCCTATGCAATGATTCGAAGGGGTCCGGAGGTCATTAGCAGACCTCCAGGGTAAAAGCAAGTTCCTTCAATAAAACATACGTATGTTTTACATAAGTTTGTAAATATATGCAATAACTAATTAAATAATGAAATGAAATGCATTGAACATTCATTAATTATCGTGTATTAATACGTTCATGGAGTGCATTGGGCATGAACCATCTTTCAGCAAAATCAGAATCAGAAAAAAAGCGAGTATTGATGCTCGAATACAATTTATAGGAGGTCTCCCATGTACGAAACAAAACCCTGGCAGAAGTGTTACGATTACAATGTCCCGAAAACCATCCAGTATCCAAGAATTCCTGTGCAAAATTTTGTGCACCTGGCCGCCGCCACCTATCCGCACAAGGCGGCAACAAATATTTATGGGTCGCAGATGACCTTTCGTCAGATCCGGTCGCAGATGCTGCGCATGGCCAACGCGCTGACCAAATTCGGCGTTAAAAAGGGAGATCGTGTCGGCCTGGCCCTTCCCAACTGCCCGCAATACATCATCGCCTATTATGCGACCATGTCCGTGGGCGCGATCGTCGTGAATATGAATCCGATGTACACGCATGATGAATTGAAATTCATGATGGCGAACTCCGGCCTGGAGACGCTCTTTACCTTTGATATGGTGTTGCCCGTCATGCGTCCCCTGGCCAAGGAACTGGGCATTAAAAATGTCATTATCACCAAAGTGACGGACTACATTCAGGGCTTTGGGGTGACGACGGCCAAAAGCCTGGAACTCGAAGAAGGCTGGCATCATTTTTCCGAACTGCTGGAGAGCATGACCAGCGAAAGCCTGCCACGCGTTGACGTCCTGTACGAAGATCCCGCCCTGATTCAGTTTACGGGCGGGACGACGGGACTGCCCAAGGGCGCACTTCTCACGCATGCCAATGTGGTGAACGCAACGTTTCAGGGCACCTTCTGGGGCAATCCGATTACCGCTTTCACACCGCATGCCAATCGGGCCGTTATTGCCGCGATTCCTTACTTCCATATCTACGCCAATACCTTTGCCATGAACTGGGGCATGTTCAATGCCGCAACCCAGGTCATGTTCCCGAGATTTGAGTTGGACGAATTCATGGCGATGATGGCCACATTGGATGAAATTACCTATTTCCCCACCGTACCGACGATGGTCACAGCCATTGTCAACCATCCCAAAGCGACCGAACTGGATTTGGGGAGCCGCATCCGGCTTTTGAGCGCGGGTGGCGCGCCCATGCCCGTCGAGCTGATCCAGAAAGTCAAAGATATGGGAATATTCTTCAATGAAGGGTGGGGCATGAGCGAAACCACCTCCGTGGGCATCAGCATTCCAATTCTTCGTCATAAGGCAGGTTCCATCGGTTGTCCGGTTTCCGACAATGAGGTTCGCCTGGTGGACCTGGAAACAGGGCAGCATGATGTCAAGCAGGGTGAACCCGGAGAAATCCTGATTAAAGGGCCTTCCGTCATGCAGGGCTACTGGAACAATCCCGAAGAAACAGCCATCCAGCTTAAAGACGGCTGGCTGTCCACGGGCGACATTGCCCAGATGGATGAGGACGGTTATTTCTACATCGTGGATCGCAAGAAAGACATGATCATCGCCGGCGGATTCAATATTTATCCCCGTGAAGTGGATGAGGTTCTGTATCAGCATCCCAAGATTGCCGAGGCGGTATCCGCCGGCGTGCCGGATGCCTACCGTGGCGAAACGGTAAAGGCTTTTGTCGTGTTGCATCCGGGCGTGGAAGCAACCGACAAAGAAATTATCGCCTTCTGCAAGGAAAAGCTCGCGCCCTATAAGGTGCCCAAGCAGGTTGAATTCCGCAAAGAGCTGCCGAAGTCCGCCGTCGGCAAGATTCTGCGCAAGATTCTGCGCGATGAGGAAATCGCCAAAAGCAAGAAGTAGCGGAAATAAAATAAAAATAGTGAGGAGTGGCATATGATCAAAACAGTCGAGCAGTATCTGGAGAGCCTCAACGACGGCCGGGAAGTCTGGTGCCTGGGAGAACGGGTGAAAGATGTCCGCACGCACCCGACCGTCAGCACGATCGTGCGGATGGCCGCGATGGACTACGTCTTGCCCAACCATCCCGATTACCATGATCTTTTTGTCACTAAAGACAAAGACGGCGAGGATATTAACTTCCTGCTGACGTCTCCCACAACATCTCAAGAGATGCTGCGCAGGAGGGAATGCTACATGGTCGGTATGCGCTCAGGTGGCGGCGTTTTGGTGCACTGCATGGGCGCCGACGCGCTGGCGGCCTTCAGCGTGGCCGCGGAAGTCATGGACAAGAATCTGGGGACATCCTATCGGGAGCGTGTCGAAAACTACCGGCGGTATCTGCAGAAAAACGATCTGGCGCTCACCGGCGCCATCACCGATGTGAAAGGCGACCGCAGTCTGCATCCCTCCCAGCAAAAGCAGCATCAGGACTTCTACCTGCGGATTGTGGACCGGCAAAAAGACGGCATTGTTGTGCGGGGCGCTAAAGTGCACATCAGCGCGTCTCCCTGCGCCAATGAACTTTTGTGTCTGCCGTGCCGGACTCACGGCGAGGCGGATAAAGACTATGCCTTGGGATTTGCCATTCCTGTCGCCACCAAGGGGGTGAAGCTTCTGGCCGTCGAACCCAACGTGCGGACATATGGAGAAGAATGCGAATTCGATTACCCGGCGTCGGACCATCTCCAGCCGTCGGAATCGCTCATCATCTTTGACGACGTGTTTGTTCCGTGGGAGCGGGTTTTCATGTGCGGCGAATGGCAGTACTCCCAGGCACTGGCGTATGCCTTCGCCAGCTATCACCGCCTGTTCGGCACCTGTAAGATGACGTGGACGCTGGAGCTGATGACCGGCGCGGCGAGCCTCATTGCCGAATACAACGGCGTTCAGAATGTACCGCATGTGCGCAAGAAGCTTTCCTGGATGGCCTACATCACCGAAACCGTGCAGATGCTGGCCAAGCAGGCCTGCCTCGATCCGATCACGGAATTCGGCATGGATGTCATGATGCCCAACCGCATGGCGATCAACGCCTCCAAATGGACCTACGCGAGCAACTTCCATACGATGTGCCAGCACATGCAGGACATCGGCGGAGGACTCACCACCACGGTGCCTGCGTTTCGCGACTGGAACAATCCGGAAATTCAGCCATTCATCGATAAGTATCTCGCGGCTAAAGACGGGGTCTCCACCGAAGACCGCCTGCGCATCCTGCGGCTCATCAAGGACATCACCGGCAACCACTGGCAGGTGGATACCATTCACGGTGAAGGGTCGATGGCGGCACAGGAGATGTTTCTCTACGGCAGCGCCGACTGGAAAAAACTCCAATCGGCTGCCCGGCGCGCAGCCAACATGGATGGCTGGCAGAAGGATGCCACATACGGCAAACTGCCGACGATGGCTCAGTGCGTAAAAATGCCGCCGGTGGATGAATCGTATCAAAGCTTTGCGCCGAAATCGAAATAACAAGGTTTGATTCGGCGAGTATTAACAATAAAATGGATAAGGAGCAGCAGTCTATGAGTAACGGTTTAGTCAACACAAGGGATCAACAGTTTGTTTTGTTCGAACAATTGGGAATTGAAAAGCTCTTTGAGTACGATGCGTACAAGGATTTTTCCCGCGATGATTTGCAGATGGTTTTAAACGAAGCCGAGAAGCTTGCCGTCAATGAGCTTGCGCCCTGCAACAAAGAGGGAGATGAGGAAGGCTGCCATATTAAAGACGGCGTGGTCACGGTTCCCAAATGTTTCCGTGATCCGTTCAAGAAGTTCGCCGAAGGCGGGTGGATCAATCCCATGGATTCTCCCGACGTCGGCGGGCAGGGCCTTCCGGCGTCTGTCGGGTTTGCCGCCCTGGAATATTTTGGCGCGGCCAATTACTCGTTTTCGATGTATCCGGGGCTCACGCACGGCGCCGCCATGCTGATCAATGAATCCGGCAGTCCGGAGCAGAAAAAGAAGTATATGGAAAAACTCTTTGCCGGCGAGTGGACCGGCACCATGTGTCTGACCGAACCCGGTGCCGGCTCCGATGTCGGCGCGCTGAAAACCACCGCCAAGAAGCTTCCGGACGGCAAATATCTCATCACCGGCACGAAGTGCTTCATCTCGGCGGGCGATCACGATCTGACCCCCAACATCATTCACCCGGTGCTGGCGCGCATTGAAGGCGATCCGTCCGGCACCAGGGGCATTTCCATTTTCATCGTTCCCAAGATCCGAGTCAATGACGACGGATCCCTGGGCGAATCCAATGACGTCAAGACCGGCGGGATCGAACACAAGATGGGCATCAAGGGATCGGCCACCGCCACGCTGAATTTCGGCGAAGACGGCAAGTGTATCGGCGAACTTTTAGGCAACGAACGCGAAGGCATCAAAATCATGTTCATGATGATGAACGAGGCGAGACTTGGAACCGGCATGCAGGGCCTGGTGCTGTCTTCGGCGGCGCTTGAGCACGCCGTGCAATATGCCAAAGAGCGCGTTCAGGGAACGGCCATCTGGGAGATGAAAAATCCCGAGGCCAAACCCGTGGCCATCATCAACCATCCTGACGTCCGCCGGAAACTGCTGTGGATCAAATCGCACGTTGAAGGATCGCGCAGCCTCTGCTACTTTACGGCTTTTTGCATCGACATGGCGAAGGTGGCCAAAACCGAAGAAGAAAAAATCAAATGGGAAGGCCTCCTGGATCTGATGACGCCGGTTCTTAAAGCCTGGACGACGGACAAGGGGCTTTTGTCGTGCTCGATGGCGATGGATGTTTACGGCGGCTATGGCTACTGCTCAGAGTACCCGGTGGAGCAGTATCTGCGCGATGAAAAAATCGCTCAGATTTATGAAGGCACCAACGGCATTCAGGCCCTCGACCTGGTCGGCCGCAAGCTGGGACAGCGCAAAGGGGCCAATGTGATGAACATGGCCGCACTCATCCAGAAAACCATTGCCGGGGCCAAAAAGAACGAAGACCTAGCCCCATCCGCCGTCATCCTCGAAGAAGCCTTCAACGCCTGCCTGGAACTCACGATGTTTTTTGCCCAGGCCGGAAAATCCGGCGATTTCCTGCTGCCGATTCTCAATGCCTGCAAGTTTCTGGAACTCTTCGGCGACGTGATTGTCGGCCATCTGCTTCTAGAGGCCGCTGATATCGCATCCGCGAAGCTTTCGGCCATTTATGAAGCCAATGGGGCCGATTCCGCAGGCAAACAGAAGGGATTGCAGCGGTCTGATAAAGAAGCCGCTTTCTACAGCGGCCGGATCGCGTCTGCTAAATTCTTTACAAACGACATTCTGACCACGGTGAAAGCCCGTTGCGAAGCCATCAAGATGGGCGACAAATCGCCGCTGGAAATCACGGATGAGGCGTTTGCCTGGTAAAAAATAAATATTTTCAAACCTTCGAACAAAAGGGGTTGCAGGTGATTCTGCAGCCCCTTTTGTTTAAAAATTAATTCGTGTCAGCTTGACTTACAGCACTCTTGCGCCGATGACGCCTTCGGTGGCCAAAATTTTCTTGATGAGGTCTCCGTTAATTTCACCTTCCACATCAATGATGTTGTAGGCCAGATTACCCCGACTTTTATTGATCATGTCGGCAATATTGAGCTGATTGTCGGCCATCAGCTTGGTGATCTTTTCGATCATGCCAGGCGTGTTTGTATTGGAGATGGTAATTCGCTTCTTTCCCGAGCGGTCGAGGGTGCACTCAGGAAAGTTGACGGAGTTCTTGATGTTGCCGTGTTCCAGAAAATCCATCAGTTCCAGGGCCGCCATGACGGCGCAGTTTTCTTCCGATTCTTCGGTCGAGGCGCCCAGATGCGGGATGGCAATGACCTTGTCCGTTTTAATGACTTCTTCGTCGGGGAAATCCGTAACGTAGCAGCCGAGGATTCCATCGGCGACCGCTTTTTTCAGGGAGGCCGTGTCGACCAGCCCGCCTCGCGCGAAGTTCAAGACCACAACACCTTTTTTCATGATAGCGAATTTATCGGAATTGATGAAGCCTTTGGTATCTTTATTCTGGGGGACGTGCAGCGAGATGAAATCACATTCGGCAAGCAGTTTGTCCAGGCTTGGCGCCTTCTTCGTATTGCGTGACAGCCTCCAGGCCGCCTCGATAGACAAAAACGGATCGTATCCCCAGACTTCCATACCGAGGGCGTCTGCTGCATTGGCAACCATCGTGCCGATGGCGCCCAGACCCACGACGCCAAGTTTCTTTCCCTGGATTTCCGTGCCGCTGAATTTCGATTTTCCCTTTTCAATCAAGTCCGGAACCTTGTCGCCTTCACCGATGAGTCCTTTAGCCCAGGCGATGCCGTTGGGGATGTTCCGCGCCGCTAAGATCATGGACATGATCACCAGTTCTTTAACACCGTTGGCATTGGCTCCCGGTGTGTTGAAAACAACAATGCCTTTTTCAGAGCACTTGTCGATGGGGATATTGTTGACGCCGGCGCCGGCGCGGGCAATGGCTTTCATGCTTGACGGCAGGGCCATGTCTTTCATTTCCTTGCTTCGAACAAGAATGCCGTCCGCATCGTCCATGCCCTCGCGGTACTCATAATCCTTTGTAAAGAGGTTCAGGCCTTTTTCCGAAATTTTGTTTAACAAGTCGATCCGATACATAAAATATCTTCTACTCCTTTCCATGTCTTTATATTAGAGGATCGCTTCTATTTTTGAGCGCCTCTTGGTTATATCTGCTCGGCAAAAAAAATGTCCTGATGATTCATGCGACTTTTCATTTTGCGGACTGAAGTATAAAGTGGCCTCGATGGAGAGTCAAGGAAATCATCGGGGAGAGGCGAAAAAAAAGGGTTTTAAACAAAAAATGTTTAAAACCCTTTGATTTTCTGGTGGGCCGTGCGGGGATTGAACCCGCGGCCAACGGATTAAAAGTCCGCTGCTCTACCGCTGAGCTAACGGCCCACGTTGTTTATCGTTCGTCGTGAACAAGGCTCTCTAACAGCTCGTCAGTCCTGTGTCAAGAAGAAACTGAGTCCTTTCAGTTTTCAAAAGGATTTTCCAACAAAATGGTTTCTTCGCGTCCGGCGCCGACGGAGACCAGAGCGATTCTGGCACCGGAGAGATCTTCCATGCGCTTGAGATAGGCTTTCGCGTTTGCGGGAAGATCGTTCAGGGTGAGCGCGCCGCTGATATCTTCTTTCCAGCCGTCGAGCTCTTCATAGACCGGCTCACAGGAAGACAGGGCTTTCATGCTGGCGGGCGCGGCATGGGTGAAATCGCCCTGGCTTGATTTGTAACCCACGCAGATCTTAAGCTTGTCCAGGCCGGTCAAAACGTCAAGTTTGGTAATGGCCAGCGCCGCAATGCCTGAGACCCTGACCGAATGGCGCACAAGCACCATGTCGAGCCAGCCGCAGCGCCGTTTCCGGCCGGTGGTCGCGCCGAATTCCTGCCCGATCTTTTGCAGGTGATCGCCTGTCGGATCCTGCAGCTCCGTCGGGAAGGGGCCTTCTCCGACTCGGGTGGTGTAGGCTTTGCATATGCCCACCACGTTGGTGATGGCACCGGGACCAATGCCGCTGCCGCAGGAGGCGTAGCCGGATACTGTGTTGGAAGAAGTGACGTAAGGGTATGTGCCGTGGTCGATATCCAGATGGCATCCCTGCGCGCCCTCAAAAAGAATCTTATTTCCTTTTTTAATCTCGCGATCGATGATGAGCGATGTATCGGCGACGTAGGGTTTGATCTTTTCGGCATAGGCCAGATATTCAGCGGCGATCTTGTCCGCGTCAAGTGTTTCGGCGCCGAAGAAATTTTTGAGCAGGAAATTCTTTTCTTCGAGGCTGTGGCGAAGTTTTTCACGAAACAGATCCGCCTCGTAGAGGTCGCCCACGCGAATACCTGTGCGGGCGACCTTGTCTTCATAGGCAGGTCCGATGCCGCGTCCCGTGGTGCCGATTTTCTTTTCGCTGTGGCGGGTTTCGCGCGCCTGATCGATACTGCGGTGATAGGGCATGATGACATGCGCTTTTTCACTGACGTAGAGGCAGGTGCCGGAAGGCAGAATGCCGGCTTCAGTCAATTCTTCGATTTCTGTTAGAAACACAGCGGGATCGAAAACCACTCCGTTGCCGATCACGCAAATTTTATGATCATGCAGAATCCCGGACGGAATCAGGTGTAAAACGGTTTTTCTGCCGCGCACCACAAGCGTGTGTCCCGCGTTGTTGCCGCCCTGAAATCGTGCGACCACATCCGCCGTCTGTGTGTAAAGATCAACGATTTTTCCTTTTCCTTCGTCACCCCATTGAGTGCCGACAACCGCAACATTGGCCATGATTACCTATTCCTGCATTTTTATCGGGATAATGGAAAGTACATGCGGTAATTTCCGTAGTTTTTCCAAGACGTCCGAAGGCACGGGGGAATCCGTGTTCAGAACGACCAGCGCTTGTTTCGCCTGAGCGTCGCGGCTCAAGTGCAGACGGGCGATGTTTACTTTGTTGTCGCCCAGTGTGGTGCCCAGGTTGCCGACCACACCCGGACGGTCGTCGTTGGAGACGGCCAGCATATAGCCTTCCGGCACGATTTCCACAGAGAACTCATTGACCCGGACGATGCGCAGGTCATGTTTGCCGAAGACGGTTCCGGCCGTGGTGCTGTTTTCTTTCGACGTTTTCACGGTCAGCGCGATCATCGTCGTGTAATCCTTGACTTCGCTGCTCTTGGATTCAATGACTTTGATGCCGCGTTCCCTGGCAATGACCGGCGCGTTGATGTAATTGACGGTTTCGGTCAAAATCGGATCCAAAAGGCCTTTGATCAGCGAAATGGTGATCGGCGCGACGTTGTGGTTGAGTATTTCGCCGCTGTATTCGATATGCACTTCCTGGATCGCACCGGAAAGCAGCTGCGCCTGAAAGGTGCCCAGTTTTTCGGCCAGCGCCAGGTAGGGACGGATGGATGCCATCACATCCGCGCTGACGGACGGGAAATTCACCGCGCCTTTGATTTCGCCGGTGGCGAAATAGGCGGCAATCTGATGCGCGATGGCGATGGCCACGCTGGTTTGTGCCTCATCGGTGGACGCGCCCAGATGCGGCGTGCAGATGACGTTGTCCAGAGCGATCAGGTCCATGTTTTTGGTCGGTTCTTCTTCAAACACGTCAATGGCCGCGCCTGCGACTTTGCCGGATTTCAGGGCTTCATAGAGGTCTTTTTCATTGACGATGCCGCCACGGGCGCAATGGATCAGGAACACGCCTTTTTTCATTTTGGCAAATGATTCTGCGTTGACCAGATTTCTTGTTTCCGGCATCAGCGGCGAATGCACGGTGATGAAATCGGCGTTGGCATACAGTTCATCGAGGCTGACCAGCGGAATACCCATCTGTTCGGCGATTTCCGGTGATATGAACGGGTCGTGGGCGATAACGTTCATTTTCAGGCCTTTGGCGCGATCGGCCACGACGGCACCGACACGACCCAGGCCGATGACACCCAGCGTTTTGTTGCAATATTCATTGCCCATGAATTTGGATTTTTCCCAAAGGCCTGCTTTCATTGAGGCGGTGGCCTGAGGAATCTTGCGCGCGAGCGACAGCATCATGGCGATGGCGTGTTCGGCAGTGGTGACCGTGTTGCCGCCCGGGGTGTTCATAACCACGATACCGCGTTTGCTGGCGGCCGGGATATCGATGTTGTCCACGCCCGCACCCGCGCGACCGATGGCGGCCAGTTTGGTGGCCGCTTCAATGATCTCCGCCGTGGCTTTGGTGGAGGAGCGGACGATGAGCGCGTCGTATTCCTTAATGATTGCTTTCAATTCATCCGGCTTCATGCCGGTTTTTACGTCAACCTTAATTCCCGGCGCGTTGCCCAGTATCTCAGCGACTTCGGGAGCCATGGAGTCGCTGACCAATACTCGTTTCATAGCATTCTCCTTCATGTTCTCATCAAAGGTTTTTCACCTTCTCATTGAAAGCTGCTTCCAGCGCCGTAAGCGCGATTTTCAAGTCAGCCTCCTCGACCGTTGGTCCGCACCAGAAACGATAGCCGGCGGGCGCATCTTTATATGAATTGATATCATGCGCGATATTTTTCTTGCTCAAATCCGATGCGATGCTTTTGAGGAACTTGCTTTTCTCGTCGGCTGCAAGCGCCGCAACTTTGGGATGTGTCACCGACAGACAAACAGACGTATTGGAGCGGATTTTGGGATCGACAGCCAGAAACTCAATCCAGTCGGTTTTATCCACCCAGGCTTCGACGGCTTTGAGGTTGGCTTCGCTTTTTTTGATCAAGCCGTCAATGCCGAGTTTGCCGGCCCAGTCCAGCGCGTCGAGGTAGTCTTCCACGCAGATCATGGAAGGCGTGTTGATGACATCGCCTTCGAAAATAGCCTTGTTGATTTTGCCGCCTTTTTTGAGGCGGAAGATTTTGGGCATCGGCCAGGCCGGATCGTAGGATTCCAGGCGGGCGACGGCTCTCGGGCTTAGAATCATCATGCCATGCGCTGCTTCGCCGCCCAGGCATTTCTGCCACGAGAAGGTGAGCACATCAATTTTACTCCAGTCGATGGGCATTGCGAATGCCGCGCTGGTCGCGTCGCACAGAGAGAGCCCTTCACGGTCGGCGGGAATCCAGTCGTAGTCGGGAACCTTGACACCGCTGGTGGTTCCGTTGGCAACAAAGACAACATCGCTTTTCCAATCCAGTGAGGTCAGATCCGGAATTTTGCCGTAGTCGGCTTTAATGATGGTGGGGTTCAGTTTCAACTGCTTATTAATGTCCGTTGCCCAGCCTTCGGAAAAACTTTCCCAGACCAAGACAGTGACCGGTTTAGGCCCCAGAAGGGACCACATGGCGCATTCAAAAGCGCCGGTATCGGATGCCGGCAGAATACCAACCAGGTAATCAGACGGAATGTTTAATGTTTTTCGTGTTTCGTTCATGGCTTTGACAATTCTTTCTTTGCCCAGCGCGGAACGGTGCGAGCGGCCGACCGGCGCGTTTTTCAGCGCGTCGATACTCCACGCCGGCCTCTTGCTGCAGGGACCGGAACTGAAATTAGGGTTTTGCATAACGGACCATCCTTTATATTCGAAATAGTGGGACACTCATACCAGTATTGAGGTCTTTTCTCAAGAAATTTAAACTGTAATACACGTCAAGTGACCGGCGGTCGAAAAAATGCCCTCTATATAGTCGATAAATCAGCAAAATAATAAAATTTGACTTAAGTCAATGACGCGTGACGATGATTTGTTTTATAAATCCAACAAAAGATGTTAGAAGAAAAACACCGTATCTTTCTAAACCGCACCAAAAGCCTTCCTTCGCCGGAAACAGAAAAGGAGAACAATATGACTGAAAATATTACGCAGATAGGGGATCTGACCCGGGTGTTTCAGCCCAAAGAACTGGCCGCCTACCAGGATCATACCGTCGTGAGCCGGGAAATCCTCCGCAAACCTTCAGGAACCATGACTGTATTTGCCTTTGATCAGGGTGAGGGTTTAAGCGAACACACAGCGCCTTTTGACGCGGTGGTTTATATCCTGGACGGCGAAGCGGAAATTCGCATTGGCGGAGTCCCTCATATGGTTAAGGCGGGTGAAATGATCATCATGCCGGCCAACAAGCCCCACGCGCTCAAAGCGATAACGAAGTATAAAATGCTTTTAATCATGATTAAATAAAACAGCAAGGAGGTGTGTTATGAAATTTGCAATCACTCCGAGTGTCGACTGGGTGGGAAAGATCGATTGGGAACTGCGTAAATTCCACGGCGAGGAGTATTCCACCCATCGGGGAACGTCGTACAATGCCTATCTGGTGCGAGACGAAAAGATTGCGCTTATCGACACGGTCTGGGCGCCTTTCGCCAAGGAATTTGTCGCCAACCTGGCCTCCGAGATCGATCTGAAAAAAGTCGATTATGTCATTGCCAATCATGCCGAGATGGATCATTCCGGAGCGCTTCCCGAATTGATGCGCCATATTCCCGACAAGCCCGTTTACTGCACGGCCAACGGCGTCAAATCATTGCGCGGCCATTATCATCAGGACTGGAACTTCCAGGTGGTCAAAACCGGAGATAAGTTGTCGCTGGGAAAAAAGGATCTGGTTTTTGTTGAAGCCATGATGCTGCACTGGCCGGATTCCATGATGGCCTACCTGACGGGTGACGCGCTTCTGTTTTCCAACGACGCATTCGGCCAGCACATCGCAAGCGAACATATGTACAATGACCTGGTCGTCCAATCCGAACTCTTTGAGGAGGCAACAAAATATTACGCCAACATCCTCACGCCTTTTTCGCCGTTCGTGACAAAGAAAATTAACGAGGTGATCGCGCTCGGCCTGCCGGTCAGCGCCATCTGTCCCAGCCACGGTGTCATCTGGCGCGACAACCCCCTGCAGATTGCCGAGCAATATCTGAAATGGGCAGCGGACTATCAGGAAAATCAGATTACCCTCATTTACGATACGATGTGGGACGGAACGAGAATGCTGGCGGAGAATATTGCCAAAGGCATCAAGCAGGCAGACGACAAGGTCACAGTGAAACTCTGCAATATCGCCCGCAGCGATATCAACGATGTCGTGACGGAGGTTTTTAAGTCCAAGGCTATTTTGCTGGGCTCGCCCACGATCAACAAGGGCATTCTCAACGCCATGGCGGCGCTTCTGGAGATGATCACCGGCCTTAAATTCAAAAACAAGAAAGCCGAGGCGTTCGGCTGTTATGGCTGGAGCGGTGAAAGTGTGAAAATCCTGACCGATCATCTCGCCGGGGCCGGATTTGAACTTACCGGCGACGGCCTGAAGGCCATGTGGCAGCCCGATAATGAGGCGCTCGAGCGGGCTATGGAATTCGGTAAAGCATTTGTCGGGAAATGTTCGACGAGCGCCAAGTGATGACCGATCAGAGACGTGTGCGGGCGGGGGTATCCCCGCCCTTTTGGCTTAAGGCCGGAAGTCCGATCCTATTTACGCGCGACAAACATGTAGTTCGCCCCTGCGACGGGGCGGTCGGGCAGGGGAAAGTGTAAGGCGCGAAAACCCTGTGCAGCCAGGAGTTTTTGCGCTGCTTCAAACCTTGCGCCGGCGACCGTGTCTGTTGTGTCCGGTCGGGATCGGGCCAGGTACTTCAGGGCCGCGTCTGTAATCTCAGTCATTTGCGGATCCGGGAATTTCTGGTGAAGCGCTTCAATCAATGACTCCAATCTTTTTATCATGATTTCCTGGTCGAAAGAGAGATCCGGTTTGGTTGTGCCTATGAATGTAGCCAATCTCAGCTCGGAGGCCAGATATCTGTAGGCTTCCATGGTTTCATCGCGTGTCTTTTCGATGTTTTCGGTTTCAAAGCGCTCGATCATATCTTGTATCAAGCTGTCATAGGTTCTTATGCCTGCGGGCTCCGCCCACTCCTTGGCGATAAAAATGCCGCCCGGTTTCAAATAGCCGTACACCAGCAGAAACAAACGGGTCCACGAGAGGGGATAATCCAGAAACAAAAGCCCGCCATCGCAGACCACGCAGTCGAACGCGCCTTTGAATTCAAAGCGTTCATCGAGCCAGTTCCCTGGTATCATGGTCACTGAGCGCCAGTCTCTCGTCCCCAGTTGACGCATGGCCTCCATAATATCAGGATTGCGTTCAATGCTGACAATTTGATCGAATTGGAGATCAAGGGCCATGTCCACGAGCTCGGGCGTTGCGCCCAAAACCAGAATATTTTTTTCCTTCATGTCCTTCATGTGATCGCGATAGACATCCAATCCCTCCGGGCCGGGCCGGACCGGTACCTTCAGATGATTCCATACGCGGCGAAAATTTTCTATTTGCCCCTCGTTCAAGTCCCTTCCTCCCGTTTTCCTGTTAAATGAAATCGTTTATGCCCTCCGCCAGGTAATCCAGGCGCTCACGGTATGCCTCCATGTGATGTCCGGCACCCATCGTCTTGTTGACATCATAGAGAACGATTTTTCCCTGATGTTCAGTATAATCGAAACGGCCGTAGTCAAAGCCAAGCTTCTCGCGCCAGACCCTCAGTTCATCAGGAATGTCTGCGGTTTCTTCCGGTGCAATCATTTTTCCGAACTTAACGATGGGGTCCCGCGAGGCAAAACGGCCAGCCCAGCCTTTTTTCCCCAGAAATATCCAGTAGCGTAGATAATATAAGCCATCTGATTTTTCAGGGAGAAATTTTTCAGCGATCAAACGCGGGTTTTTCCAAACGGCTTCAGGAATCTCGTCTTTATGCTCGAAGACAGGATAGGTATTGGTATTAAGCGCTGAAACCGATTGCCAGTGGAATTTTCGGGCGAACAGGGACCACAGATATCCGAACCTCAAGGCATCCGAAACACCGCCGCAATTGGTATCGGTCTTGATGATCACGGGTCCGTCATAAGGGTCATTGGGGCTGAGCAGATTTTCACTGAAAAAACTTTTGGAAATATTGACGGCGTGCCGGTTGATCACCACCGGATAGGCTTGGAGGCATCGGGCATAGCGCTCAGGGACAACAGTCCTGTCGATGTGCAGAAAAACAATGTCCGCGTCCGGAAGATCCAGGGTCGAGAAACGTTTCGTGACCTTATGCCCCGCCTGCGTCCAGCGCAGGGCGAGCGCGTCGACGATATAGCGGCTGCGCCAGTTCAGCAGATCAAAGAGAATCAAAATGTTTTTCATCAGCGACCGTTTATTATTGCTTCCGCGTCATTGACTTGAGTCGTCCAAGAAACCGGCTTGTCCGTCGGTTGTTTTAAAAGGGATATCTCTTTATTTGTCAAGACATCGTTTACGGAAATGCTGTTTCTTTTACGGCTTTATTTGTGCTACATTTTCAACTCGGTAATCCGTTGAGAAAGAAGATCATCATGTTTGGCTGGTTGACGAAGCGAAGGCGGAAAAAAATCTTGCAGACACAGTTTCCTGCGCGATGGGAGGAGACGCTACGACATTATGTCGATTTTGATCGCTTGCTCAATGCGGCGGAACGTGAATCGCTTCGCGCGATGATCCGGATCTTTATAGCCGAGAAAAACTGGGAGGGTTGCGGCGGGCTGGTGATGACTGATGATATTCGCGTAACGGTTGCGGCGATGGCCTGCCGGTTGATTCTTCATATCCCTCACAACTACTATGAAAACGTCGAAAGCATTCTCGTTTATCCTTCCGACCTCGCGCTGCCCGAGCGGAAAATCGGTTTTTTTGAAACCGTTTTAGAACCGCTTGAACCCTCCGGTCCGATTTCCGGCCAGGCCTTTGAGCAGGGACCGTTGATTCTGGTTTGGGATGCGGTGCTCGAAAGTATCCGGCATCCCGGATCCGGATACAATGTGGTCTACCACGAATTTGCCCATAAACTTGATATGCAGGATGGGAGAGCGGATGGCCTGCTGCATTGGTCCGGTGCATCCGCCCATCCGGATTGGGCACAGACGCTCTCACGCGAGTACGATAAACTTTTGATGAATGTTCAAAAGGGCAGACCGACCTTTGTTGATGAGTACGGCGCTACGGATGAAGTGGAATTTTTTGCCGTGGCGACCGAGCATTTCTTCGATCAGCCCTCGGGGATGGTCCGCCAGGCGCCGGAGCTGTATGGTATCTTAAAGACATACTACCGCCAGGATCCCGCCGCGCGTCTGCGGTCTGAAAAGGAGGCAGGGGCTTGAAAGGACAAGAGAGGCTGGTTCGCCTGATATTCGGGGCGGCCACATCAGACAGCAGGCTTAAACGTTTGTGGGCGCCTCTTGTAGCGATTGCTTATACGCTGTTTGCGTCGGCTTTTGCGGCGGGGGCTTTGCAGGTTGATCGATGCCTTGGTTTTCCTTCATTTCCCAGTGCGCCGCTGAACCTTTTTTCAGGTATTCCCTTCATCGCGGCAGGCGTGTTTTTATCCGGCTGGTGCATCGTGCGATTCATTCGGGCGAAGGGGACGCCGGTTCCGCTCCATCCGCCGCCGGTGCTTTTAACGGATGGTCCCTACGCCCATGTCCGGAATCCCATGATCAGCGGCGTCTTTCTGATGATATCGGGGGCGGGACTTCTTTTGCAGTCCCTGTCTTTAACTTTTTTCTTTGCACCGCTTTTTATGGGACTCAATATCCTCGAGATTAAAATGATTGAAGAGCCGGAGTTGACTTTTCGGTTGGGCGGGGAGTATCTTGACTATAAGAAAAGGACACCGATGTTTTTCCCGAAGTGGAGCCTTCGACAGAAAGGAAAATCATGATCGATTACATCAAGCGGCATGAGCGATACGTCCAAAAACAGTTGGAGACGGGACCGGGGCACGACGGGCTCAATGACTTATTGGCCTTGCATGATAAACAGATTGCCTGGTTGCAGCATGAGAGGCTTGCGCATCTCATTACCATGATGTTCGTCTGTCTGTTCTTCCTGTTGTCTTTTGGCTATACGCTGCTTTGCCTGAGCCTTCCTTTCATGGTGCTGACCGGTGTGTTGCTGGTCCTCACGGTTGCGTATATCGTCCACTACTACCGTCTCGAAAACAGTGTCCAGCGCTGGTATGACCTGTCTAATAAAATTCACGAGGCTGCAGAGTCAAAGCATGAAACGTAAAAGGCAGGGCTAGAACGCTGCGTCAGCGTCTTCGCCCTGCCTTCCTGACTTGGTTTCCGGTCGTTATGCGCTATTTTATTTCCAAGGCAAAATACCGGCTTTGCGTTTAGCCATTTCTTCGTATCGCTTAAGCGGCGATTCGGCCAGGATCATCATCTTTTGCGCTTCCATTGATCCTTCGGCATGGACGGTCGTTACTTCATGGAAGGCCGCTTCGTGAGAGCACACATGCCGCATGGTTTCGTGGATCATCTGCATCCGTTCCAACGTGCTGTATTTCTCCGAGCCGCCCAGGTAATGCTCCAGATAACCGTGAATATCAGGATTATCCCAGTCCTTCTTGTCCGGCGCCGTGGCGATGATGCCGCCCGCGATATCCTGAATCAGTTTGACGAACTCATGATACTTGCTGGCGAAGTGCAGTTTGGCCATATTGGCAATCAGCGGATTGGGCACGGCAATCTCGCCGTACATCACCGGATCCTGTGCCGCCGCGTTGGCCAGCGCGCGCAGCGTTTCGACATAAGCGGCCACGTCGGCAAGCTTGTTGCGGATATGACCGACTTTATCCAGACCGTTGTATTTGGCCATCGCCACAGCGCAGCCGGCCATGACTTCCACCGAAGGCACTTTGTAGCTGATGGCGGTGAAACGGTGAAACGTCGCGAACGTATAGGCCAGCAGCATGGAGTACTGCCATTCCCCGCACATAAACACGCGTTCCCAGGGCACAAAAACATTGTCAAAGACAATCATCGCCTCGGTCAGTTCGCGCACGGGATTGTCGGCATGAAATTCATGGTCTGTCCACGCGCCGCGGCCGTTGCGGCAGATAAATGTCACGCCCTTTGTGTTGGCCGGAATCGCGAAACTTACCGCGTAGTCCGCTTCATTTTCCCGCATCTGGCGCGTGGGGACGACGATAATTTCGTTGACGGCGGGTGCACTCGTGATGTGAATCTTTGCACCTTTGACAAAGATGCCGTCCTTGTTTTTGTCGACGACATGCACGTAATAGTCCGGATGTTTTTGTTTGGCCGGTTCCCGGCCGCGATCGCCCTTGACACAGGTGACCGCGCCGCAGGTATGCAGATCATGCTTGCGCAAATGTTCAAGAAAATTCTTCGCGTTTTCCTGATACTGCTGGTTGCCCATCTTTTCCGCGACAACAAAGGCCGCGTTGAGGCAATCCGTTCCGATGTCACGTCCGAAGGGCAGGCCGCCGGTCAACTCCATCGACCGCTGGATCATCTTCGTCCGGTTGGTCAGGTCTTCACGGGTTTTCGGCGTGATATAAAACCGGCTGATCGGTTCGCCGGTCTGGGGATGCGGCGCAACGAACAGATTTCGGATGTCCGGGTCTTTGGACGCGGACAACTCATAGGCCGCGCCGATCGTGTCGCAGGTCACGCCCAGGACCTTGTGTTTTGTAACGTCTTCCACTTTTTCGCCGCCGATATAAACCTTTCGACCGTCGCGCAAAGAAGCCTTGTATTCCTCTACGGTACGTATGGCCATGCTGAATCCTCCTTTTCTTATTCGTTGTGGTTTGACCGGGTCTCGCAGACGTGATGGAAAGACAATTCAAGCACATGCAGGATATGCCGGTCCCTGTTTTTTCCGTCAAATGAAGAATTGTTCCGTCTGATGCTTTACCAAAAATTTAAAGTACTGACGAAGCGGAGGATGTCAATAAACCACCCTTTTAATCCGCTGCCAATTGACACAAAAATCCTTGAGGCTGCAAGGGGCGCCTGAGAAAATACGCGTAAGCTATTTATTTTTATCTGCTAAATTTGAATCGCTTCGCTTTTGTTGTTCCCGCAGGACAAGAACACATCGGTCAAAAACAGCGCCATATTCATGTTTCTTGAAAAAGGAGGTTAAAAAATCACAATGGGGTGGTTGAACCGGGACCCAATGTTCAGATCGTCTGAACGTGTACTGCCTACTTTATTTTTCGAATGTCCGCTTCCTTGCCGATAACGACGAGCACTTCACCATCTTTGACCACAAAGTTTGCGCCCGGCACCATGTGAACCTGATCAGAGATAACATCGCGAATGGCGATGACTTCGATGCTGAACCGGTTGCGCAGCTTTAGTTCGGCCAGTGTTTTTCCCAGAAAGCCGTTGGGCGGGGCCAATTCAAAAATCATGAAATCGTCGGACAGGGGGATATAATCCATGACGTTGGGTGAAATGAGACCTTTGGCCAACTTCATGCCGACTTCTTTTTCCGGAATAATGACCTCTGTGGCGCCGACTTTTTCCAGGATCATTTTATGATCTTCATTGGGCGCCTTAACGATGATGTTTTTAACCTTCATCTGTTTTAAATGCAGCGTGATCAATGTCGCGGCGGCAAGATCCTCCCCGAAGGAAATGATGGCGATGTCGTCTTCGTCAATGCCGATCTCATCCATGATTTCCTGATCCGTGCCGTCGGCCAGAATCGCCTTCGTACAATAGTCCCGCATCCGCTGAATGATATCTTTGTTTTTGTCAATCGCTACCACTTCAAAACCGTTCTCAAACAGTGTCCGCGCGATATGATAGCCGAATATGCCCAGTCCGATGACAACCGCTCTTTTCATAAAACCCCCTTCTTCTTACCCCACCATCACGGATTCTTCCGCATACGTGATTCCTTTACGCCGGCGCGAATACCAGGCAAACGCGAGCGTTAAAGGTCCTACGCGGCCGATGAACATCATGAAGATGATGGCATATTTCTGAATGTCGTTTAGCTTTGGCGTGGCGCCCATCGACAGGCCTACGGTTCCGAATGCGGAAAAAGCTTCAAAAATATATTCAATAAACTGATAGCGACTGGCAAGCGGCGCGCCGGACGTGCCGCTTGCCAGAAGAAGCACGGCGGAAACGATGCCGATAACAATGGCTGATGCAAAAACAATGGAGATCGTCCGGTCCACCAGTTCACGCGGAATCGTACGATTGGCAACATTTACATTTTCCCGGCCTTTTATGCGGTTGACAAACAGCAGCAGCAGAATAGCAAAGCTGGTGGTTTTGACGCCGCCGCCCGCGGAACCGGGCGATGCGCCGATAAACATCAGCGCCATCATGAGCAAAAGGGTGGAGTTGCTTAAAATGCCGATATCCACTGTGTTAAATCCCGCAGTGCGTGAGGTGATGGATTGAAAAAATGACGACAGAAGCGCTGTTTTGATCGTTTCGCCTCTGAGCACGTTATTCATCTCCATAAAATAAAAACAAGCCGCGCCAAGCAAGATTAGCAGAACGGTTGCGATCAAGACAATTTTGGTATGCAAAGACAATTTCTTCTGCGTGCCGCGTATTTTAGCCACGACCTCCTGCTGGACGATAAAACCGATGCCGCCCAGAATGATCAGAAGCATAATCGTCACATTGACCAGGCTGTTGCTTTGGTAACGCATCAGACTATCGGAGAAAAGTGAAAAGCCCGCATTGTTAAACGCGGATACGGCATGAAAAATGGCCACATAAAGAGCCTGAAAAAGCGGGTATTCCTGAATGAACTGCACAAACAAAAACAGCGTCCCGAAAAATTCGATGATCAGCGTGTAGAGCAGGACTCTTTTAACAATTGAATAAATATCCTTTCGAGGGCTATGCAAAAAGGTGGCTTGTGTAATCTCCCTGCCTTTAAAAGACACCCTCCTTCCCATCAGGGCAAACAGTAAAATGGAGAAGGTGATAATGCCCAGGCCGCCCACCTGAAAAAGCGTCAGCGTGATGATCTGTCCGGTAAGTGACAGGGTCTGGCCGATATCGATCGTGACCAGACCTGTGACGCAAACCGCGGAAGCGGCCGTAAAGAGGGCATCGACAAACCGTAAAGTATCACCGGATGCGGATGACGGAAGCCACAGGACAAGCGCGCCTGCCAGAATAAAACCCGCAAAACTCAAGACGAATATTCTTGCCGGTGTGAGATGGCGTGAAAAGAACGTCCTGAGCGTAAACTGGTGTTTCATAAGGACCCTTCAGTTTGAAGGTTCAAGGACTCAAACGCCTGTTTGCTTGTCTTTGCGGTTGGCGATCATTTCCCAGATCATCAGCAGCGCGCCCACTGTGATGGCGGAATCCGCCACGTTAAAAGCGGGCCAGTGCGCAGTCGAGATATATACGTCCAGAAAGTCCACGACGGCGCCGAACCGTATCCGGTCAATGAGGTTGCCCACGGCACCGCCGAAGATGAGCGTCAGGGCGGAAACCAGCATCAGGCTGCGGGGATTGTTTTTAATGAGATAGTAGATGATGAGAATCACGGCGGCGGCGGTGACGCCGGTGAAGAAAATGTAGCGGAAGGTTTCGGAGGCCGTGGCGAGAAACCCGAAGGCCGCGCCCGGATTCATCACATACACCAGGTTGAAAAATCCCGGAATAACCGGATAGATTTCATGCAGGACAAAGCGAGAGGTGATTGCCGATTTGGTGATCTGATCCAGAACAATGAGCGCGGCGGCGCCCAGAAAAAATATCACAAGATTCTTTTTCAATGAAAACTCCTTTACCGCTTACGATCGCTGCATCCCCTGAGTGGGGAACCAACCCGAATAAACGTTAAATGTGAAACATGAAACTTTAAACGTAAAACTTTAAACGATCTCCCCGTAGCCTATAGCCCATAGCCTAACTTACAGGTTCGGCAGACAGCGGCGGCAGATGGTCGGATGATTCGCGTCCTGGCCAACCGATTCTTCATAGATCCAGCAGCGTTCGCATTTCGCGCCGCGCGCTTTTTCCACACCGACGATGAGTCCTTTAATTTCTTCGCTTTTGTAAGGATTGACAATGTCCTTTTCATCAACGATCTGCACCTGGGAAACAATCAAAAGTGCGCGCAGGTCTTCCAAATGGGTTTCAAACAACGCACGCATTTTATCCGGCGCGGCAATGCTGATGCGCGCGTCAAGCGAATGGCCGACAATTTTGTCACGGCGTGCCTGCTCCGAGGCTTTGGCGATTTCACCTTTGGCGTCAATCATGGTCTTCCAGCGATCGCCCAGATCGGTGTTGCAGAGTTTCTCCTCCACTTGCGGAAACTGCGCCAGGTGGACGCTTGATTCTTTATTCCGCCAGCCGGGCAGGGCTGCCCAGACTTCTTCGGACGTAAAAGTTGTGATGGGCGCGAGCAGTCTGATCATGGCATCCAGGATTCTGAACATGGCGGTCTGACCCGAGCGTCTCGCCACCGATTCGGCCTTGTTGGTGTAGAGCCGGTCTTTTAAAACATCGAGGTAAAGCGCGCTTAAATCCACCGTGCAGTAGTTATGCAGGGTGAAGAAGGCAATATGGAACTGATGGCGTTCATACGCTTCCGTGACGCGTTTGATGACTTCCTGAAGACGGTGCAGCGCCCAGCGGTCCATTTCCAGCATGCTTTCGTAAGGTACGCTGTCGCTGTCCGGATGGAAGTTGTCCAGATTCCCGAGGATAAAGCGGCTGGTGTTCCGGATGCGGCGATAGGCTTCCGTCAGGCGCTTTAAAATTTCTTCGGAGATGCGGATGTCGTCGGTGTAATCCTCCGCAGCTACCCACAGACGCAAAATCTCCGCTCCGTACTTGGCGACGGCTTCTTCCGCGCCTATGACGTTGCCGACGGATTTGGACATTTTTTTGCCTTCGCCGTCCACGACGAACCCGTGGGTCAGAACGCTTTTGTAAGGCGCGCGTCCGCGCGTGCCCACCGATTCCAGAAGTGATGAATGGAACCAGCCGCGATGCTGGTCCGAGCCTTCCAGATACATGTCGCAAGGCGAGTGCAGATAAGGTCGTTTTTCCAGGACCGCCGCATGGCTGACGCCCGAGTCGAACCACACATCAAGGATGTTGACCTCCTTGGTGAATTCCGTGTGGCGGCAGTGCGGGCAGACCGTGTGAACGGGCATGAGTTCGCGGGGCTCTTTTTCAAACCAGATGTCCGCGCCATGGTGTTCCACCAGACCGACCAGATGGTCGAGAATGTCCTGGGTCAGGACTTCATTCTTACATTTTTCACAGTAGAATACCGTGATCGGTACGCCCCACAGACGCTGGCGCGAAATGCACCAGTCCGGGCGGTTTTCCATCATGCCGTAGATGCGGTCGCGTCCCCAAGAGGGAATCCAATTCACTTCGTTGATGGCGGCCAGTGCTTTTTTGCGCAGATCGTTTTTCTCCATCGAGATGAACCACTGTTCCGTGGAACGGAAGATGATCGGTTTCTTGCAGCGCCAGCAGTGCGGATACGAATGTTGCAGGGGAACATGTCCCATCAGTGCGCCGACTTCAGCGAGTTTTTTGATCACGTTGTCATTGGCGTCGAAAACAAACTGACCGGCAAAGTGTTCGACATCTTCCGTGAATTTGCCTGCATCGTCCACCGGCGCGTAATTGTCCAGACCGTATTCCAGACCGATTTCATAGTCTTCCTGGCCGTGGCCGGGTGCGATGTGTACGGCACCGGTTCCGGCTTCCAGCGTGACAAAGGGCGCCAGGATCAAAACGCTGTGCCTGTTTACCAGCGGATGAACACATTTCTGGCCTTCGAGCACATTGCCGTTGAATTCGTCCAGAATTTCATACGGTTTACCGCGGAAGCCGAAAGCATCCAGGCAGTAATCCAGCATGTCCCTGGCAACAATCAGCACATCGCCGTTGATTTTCACGGCGGCATAAATGAAGTCCGATTTGACGGCAATCGCGAGGTTGGCGGGAATGGTCCAGGGTGTGGTGGTCCAGATCACCATGGAAACTTTTTCGCCCGCCAGTTTCGGCAGCACCTGGCTGATATCGGAGGTGAAAGCGAATTTTACGTAAATGGAAGGCGTGTGGTGATCGGCATATTCCACTTCCGCTTCGGCCAGCGCCGTTTTACAGGACGCGCACCAGTAAACCGGCTTTTTGCCTTTATACACACTGCCGTTGAGATAAAGTTTGCCGAATTCGTTCACTGTGGCCGCTTCATAGGGATAGGCCATTGTCAGATAGGGATTGTTCCATTCGCCGAACACACCCAGGCGCTTGAACTGCGCGCGCTGAATATCCACGAATTTTTCGGCATACACCCGGCAGGCGCGGCGCTTTTCCACCTGCGACATGGTTTGTTTTTTCGCGCCGAGTTCCTTATCCACCTGATGCTCGATTGGTAAGCCATGGCAATCCCAGCCCGGCACATACACGCCGTCAAACCCGCTCATGTTTTTGGCTTTAATCACAATATCTTTAATGATTTTATTGAGCGCCGTGCCCAGATGAATATTGCCGTTGGCGTAAGGGGGGCCGTCATGCAGAAGGTAGGGCTTTTTGCCTTTGGCCATGGCGCGGATTTTTTCGTAAATATCCATTTCTTCCCATTTGCTGAGCATTTCCGGCTCGCGCTGGGCCAGATTCGCTTTCATCGGAAAATCGGTTTTGGGAAGATTCAATGTTTCTTTGTAATCCATTTTACTGCTCCTGTTGTGTTCAAAAAATAGAGGCGCCACTGTGATTTTCAAATACACGCAAAAAACAGTGGCGACTGCTTCTTGCGATTC
Source organism: Smithellaceae bacterium (assembly GCA_046484315.1). Taxonomy (GTDB): domain Bacteria; phylum Desulfobacterota; class Syntrophia; order Syntrophales; family Smithellaceae; genus UBA8904. The sequence goes on from JAWOJC010000315.1 coordinate 24,534, forward strand.
ATGCTGATATCCTTGCGATCAGTCGCAGTCAACTAGCACATAAATATGCGACTTTCAAGCATAACTCTTTACATGCCCGTTTGGATAAGTTCTTGACAAAAATTTCGGTGATGGTATTGCATCGATTCATCATACCTTGCCGATCCGGCACAGAAACCATAGGTAAAGGAGATGGAGAATGACCCCCCGGGACATGAGAAAAAAAGCGATTGAGATGATGGCAGTTAAAAAATTCCATTGCAGCCAGGCCATTGCGGCCGTCGGGCAGGAGAGACTGGGAAAGGGCAATGACGACGTTATCCGCGCCATGGGTGCATTTGGCGGGGGGTTAGGCGGCAACGGCGAAGTCTGCGGTGCGCTGGCCGGCGGACTGGCCGTTTTGGGCCTTCTCTACAGCCGGGCGCGGGAGGATGAAAAGGAAGATCCGCAAATGTGGGCTGATACCCGCGAACTGGTCCGCCGCTTCCGGGATGAAATTGTAAAGCAAAACGGATCGATTCTCTGCCGCGACATCAGTGGTGTGGACTGGATAGACCGCGAGCAGGCCAAGGAATTCTATAAGGGCGACAAAGTCAAAAAATGCATCCGCATTGTCGGGGAGACGGCCAAGCTTTTAGGGGAGATGCTGGAGCGGGCGTGAGGTTGCGTCACTCACTCTTCGGGTCGACTTGCCCGTTCGCAGAGGGGTTGATGTGAGGGGCGTATCGTTTTGTTATTCTCAAGAGTGAATCCCTACCAGCTTCCCGAGGCGCCCCCGCCACCGGATGATCCACCCCAGTCATAATATGATTATTCAGTATTTTTCATTCTTCTGTAAGTGTGTCGTTCATGCTTTCCCTTGTTGACGCGGTTGCATCTATTTTTTCTGAGAGACTGGCTAAACTCCCGTTCCGATGTCAAAAAAGAGAAAAGCCCCCTGTCCGCGAGAACAGGGGGCTTTTTACTTTTCAACCTATAGGCTATAGCCTATGGCCTGTTTTTTCATTACATCCCCATGCCGGGATAGCCGCCTCCAGGAGGCATACCGGGCATGCCGCCGCCTGCGCCCTTTTCTTCGGGCTTGTCAGCGATCATGCACTGGGTGGTCAGAAGCAGACCGGATACGGATGCCGCATTCTGCAGGGCAAAGCGGGTGACCTTCGTCGGGTCGATGACGCCGGCCGCGATCATGTCTTCATATTCGTCCGTACGGGCGTTGAATCCGAAGGAACCCTTTTTCTCTTTTACTTTTTCTACCACGATGCTGCCTTCAAGACCAGCGTTCGCGGCGATCATTTTCAGCGGCTCTTCAATGGCTTTTTTCACGATGTTGACACCGACCTGCTCGTCACCGGACAGTTCCAACTTGTTTAGCGCGGGCAGGGTGCGCAGGTAAGCGACACCGCCGCCTGCCACGATGCCTTCTTCAACGGCTGCGCGGGTGGCATGCAGCGCGTCTTCCACGCGGGCTTTCTTTTCCTTCATTTCCGATTCGGTGGCTGCGCCGACTTTAATGACGGCCACGCCGCCGACCAGTTTGGCCAGCCGTTCCTGAAGTTTTTCACGGTCGTAATCGGAGGTGGTCTCTTCGATCTGAGCGCGGATCTGTTTGACGCGGCCTTCGAGGTCAGCGCGCTTGCCTGCGCCGTCGATAATGGTGGTGTTGTCTTTATCGATGGTGATCTTCTTGGCTTTGCCCAGATCTTCGATGGTCACGTTTTCGAGCTTGTAGCCCATATCTTCGGAGATCATCTTGCCGCCGGTGAGGATGGCGATGTCTTCGAGCATGGCCTTGCGGCGATCGCCGAAGCCCGGGGCCTTCACGGCCGCCACATGCAGGGTGCCGCGGATCTTGTTGACCACCAGGGTGGCCAACGCTTCGCCTTCGATATCTTCGGCGATGATCAAGAGCGGGCGACCCATCTTGGCGATCTGCTCGAGGATCGGCAGCAGGTCTTTCATGCTGCTGACTTTCTTTTCGTAGATAAGAATAAGAGCGTCATCCAGCGCGACGGTCATCTTGTCGGGATTGGTCACGAAGTAGGGGGACAGATAACCGCGGTCGAACTGCATCCCTTCCACGATTTCCAATTCGGTCTCGAGGCCTTTGGCTTCTTCGACGGTGATGACGCCTTCTTTGCCGACTTTGTCCATGGCGCCTGCGATAATGCTGCCGATCGTTTCATCGCTGTTGGCCGAAATGGTGCCGACCTGGGCGATTTCTTTCTGATCTTTGGTGGGTTTGCTCATCTTGCGGAGTTCTTTGACCACGGTCTCTACAGCCTTGTCGATACCGCGTTTGATGTCCATCGGGTTGGAACCGGCCGTGACGGCTTTTACGCCTTCACGGTAAATGGCTTGGGCCAGAATGGTGGCGGTGGTGGTGCCGTCGCCTGCGACGTCGCTGGTTTTGCTGGCGACTTCCTTCACCATCTGTGCGCCCATGTTTTCGAATTTGTCTTCAAGTTCGATTTCTTTGGCCACGGTGACGCCGTCTTTGGTGACGGTGGGTGAACCGAAACTCTTGTCAATAATAACGTTGCGGCCTTTCGGACCGAGGGTTACCTTTACAGCGTCGGCCAGGGTGTTGACGCCCTTCAAAACCGATCTCCTTGCTTCTTCATCGTAAAGAAGTATTTTTGCTCCCATTGTATATATTCCTCCTTAAAATTTTCTTATTTTTCAATAACGCCCAGAATGTCGTCTTCTCTCATGATGAGGTACTCTTCGCCGTCGATTTTGACTTCCGTCCCGCCGTACTTGCTAAACAGGACTTTGTCGCCGACTTTGACATCCAGCGGGAGAATCTTGCCTTCTTCCGTAACTTTGCCCTTGCCCACGGCGATGATTTTGCCTTCAATCGGTTTTTCCTTGGCTGAGTCCGGGATGATGATCCCTCCCTTGGTTTTGGTTTCCTCGTCCAAACGTTTTACAATGATTCTATCCTGTAAAGGTCTGATTTTCATGCTGTTTCTTCTCCTTTCTTCCTATTTGTATTAAAATTTTATGAATGCTGCTTAAGCGGCGCTATTTTATGCATGATTTACCCTGTGTCAAGATTTGTAAAAAAAAAATTGAATAAATTTTACCGTTGCGGTGGTCAGAAAAGATTTTCCAGCAATTCCCGGAGGGACGTGATGGTGCAAATGTCCATATTTGCCGTTTTGGTCAGTCTGGCTGTATTGGATTTCGGCACCAGGCACCGGGTAAATCCCATACGGGCCGCTTCCTTAATCCGGGCGTCCATCTGGGAGACGGCCCGCACCTCGCCTGTGAGCCCCACTTCGCCCAGAACCACCGTGCGCGGATTGACGGGGCGATCCAGAAAGCTCGATGCCATCGCCGAGACGATCCCCAGATCGACCGCCGGTTCATCCACCCGGACGCCGCCTGCGACATTAATAAATATGTCCGAGCCACCCAGCTGCAGGCCGCAGATTTTATCGAGGACCGCCACCAGAAGCGAAACCCGGTTGTGATCCACGCCGATGGCCGTGCGTCTGGGCATGCCCAGGTTGGAGTGGCTGACCAGTGCCTGAATTTCCACCAGAATCGGCCGGGTGCCTTCCATCGAGGTCACGACCACGGAGCCTGGGGCGTTTTCGGGTCGCTCCGCCAGAAAGAAAGCCGAGGGGTTGGGCACCTCGATCAAGCCGCGGTCGCGCATCTCAAAAACACCAATTTCATTTGTGGGGCCGAAGCGGTTTTTAATGCTGCGGATAATCCGGTAGGCGTGTCCGGAATCGCCTTCGAAATATAAAACCGTATCGACCATGTGTTCGAGGACCTTGGGGCCGGCAATTGAACCGTCCTTGGTGACATGGCCGATCAGAAATACGGGAATGCCGTTTTTTTTGGCCGACAGGATCAGGCGGGACGAGGCTTCGCGCACCTGACCCACCGAGCCGGGCGCGGACATCAGTTCGCCGGAATAGACGGTCTGGATGGAATCGATCACCACAATGGCGGGTTCGACCTTTTTAATCTGGTCGAGAATTTTTTCCAGGGAGACTTCGACCAAGAGCAGCAGATCTTTGGCTGCCGTGCCGATCCGGTCGCTGCGCAGCTTGATTTGGCTTGCCGATTCCTCGCCGGAAATGTAGAGGACTTTGTGCCCGGTGACCGCGAGATTTTTCATCACCTGAAGCATGAGCGTGGATTTGCCGATGCCCGGCTCGCCTCCGATCAGGATGGCGGAACCCGCCACGATGCCGCCGCCCAGCACCCGATCGATTTCGGCCATGCCTGTGGCGGTGCGTTCGCCTTCCGCGGCCGGCACTTCGTCGATGGGCATCGGCTTGCCGTCAAAGCTCATATCGGCGCGATGGCCTGACTCCGGTTCGGCCACAAGCTCTTCGGCAAAGCAGTTCCAGCCGCTGCACGAAGGGCATTTGCCCAGCCATTTTGGCGACATATAGCCGCAATGCTGGCAGAAAAAACTGGTTTTTGATTTTTTCAATGTGCTCCCCCTCCCTGAGCGGCGTTTACAAAAACATATTCTTTGACCGGATGTCAATACGAATTGCCGCTTGACAAGTTATGGGCATATGCTTATATCCGGTTTGGAGAAACGGTATGTCAAGACCGAAATGCTGCCGCAAAGTTTGCGGCGTGCCGGATAGCAATTATTTCAAGCCACGCGGGATCCCTGCTTCCGAACTGGAGGAAATCGTGCTCAGTCTCGATGAGTTCGAGGCGATTCGTCTGGCGGACTATGAAGGTATGTATCACGAACAGGCGGCGGTCCGGATGGAAATATCCCGCCAGACTTTCGGCCGGATCGTCGAAGCGGCGCGAAAAAAAATTGCGGATGTGCTGGTTTCCGGAAAGGCGCTTCGTATTGAAGGCGGCGACGTGACCGTGGACGAATCAGGCCGGTGCGACAGAAACCGCACATTTGCAAAAGACGAAAACTAAGAAATTCCATATAAAGGAGAAAATGATGAAAATCGCACTACCAACCCGTCAGAATCAAATAGACGAGCACTTCGGGCATTGTGAGTATTTTACCGTCTTTACCATTGATGATCAGAAAAAAATCCTGGCGGAAGAAAAAATTGCCTCGCCTGACGGTTGTGGCTGCAAGTCCGACATTGCCCAGGTGCTTGCCGATCAGGGTGTCAAACTCATGCTGGCCGGCAACATGGGGCAGGGCGCCGTAAGCATTTTGAACAGACAGGGCATTTCCGTGATGCGCGGCTGTTCCGGGGATGTGAAGACTGTTTTGGAGAGCTGGCTTGCCGGGAATCTTCAGGACAACGGATTAAACTGCGTGCAGCACGAGCATGGGTGTGCGGGACACTGAGACAGATCACAGGAACAAAGCTCTTTGAAAAAAAGTCAGGCCGGTTCGGCCGCAAAGCAAAACCGGCCTGACGGTGTTTATTTCGGCTTGCCGATGGTGGAAATATTAAAGGGGACGTAAAGCGGACAAAAGCCGATGGCGCTGGTGACCAGAAAAATCAACGCGAAGATGCCGAGAATCAACGCAGCGAGACCGCTGATGGTTCCGGTCAGATAGAGAATAATGACAACGACGGCCAAAAAAACCCTAATCACGCGATCAATGGTTCCCATGTTCTTTTTCATAGCGCACCTCTTTCTTTTAGAAGCGAATGAAATGAAAAAACGATCATGAGCGTCAGGGGATGCGCGCTCATCTTCTTTTGACGGTTGCAACACCTTATCATCAAACCATCCGGCCGGCAATCGTCTGGTTTTATTCAAACGCTTCATTCGGCGCCATGTTTTCCATCGGGGCGGTCTTCTTTTTTCTTGTCCACCGGACAAGCGGGCCTCATTCAGGTTGAAACGCCCATTTTCGGCAGCAGCCAGGTCTGAACAAAAACCCAAATGCCCACAATCAGCACAATAACAAAGATATCATTCATGCCTATTTTTCTCCTTGTAAGGAGGAGGCGAAAACGTCACCCCCTCCGGAAGATTTCATCAGTTCAATGCCGGCGCAATGAAATCGTTCAATTCGTTTTTGGAAATCAGTCCCACCTGGGTGTCCACGACCTTGCCTTCCTTGACCAGAATCAGAGTCGGAATACTCCTGACACCATACTTTGAGGCGGTCGCCGGGCTGTCATCCACATTGACCTTGACGATATTGATTCTCCCGTCGTATTGCACCGCCAACTCCTCCAGGACAGGACCGATCGCACGGCAGGGGCCGCACCAGGGCGCCCAGAAATCCACGAGCGTTGCCTTGTCTTCATTCAAAACCAGATTGGTAAAGTTTGTATCGTCCGCGTGTTTCACTGTATTTTCGTTCACCATAGCGTTTCTCCTTTGATAATTATTTTGTTTCTCATGCGGGTCTGTGTTAAATACCACCCTGTTTGGTAATACCTGTAGCGGATTGTGCTTCGGGTGTCATTGATCCAGATCAATGTTGAAAGAAATATTTTTCCCATGGACATTTTAAAGAGGATAAAAGAAACGGACCTGTTTTACGGTGTTTCCCCGGCAGGCATTGAAGCGCTCGCCGCGCAAGCCGTTTTGAAGAAGTTCCGGACCGGGGACATGGTGGTCGGTGAGACGGATTCAATCCGTTCATTTTATGTGGTGATTTCCGGGCAGCTCAAACTGTATCGCAGTTCGCCCGAAGGCAGAGAGCAAACCCTGCAACTGCTGGGACCGGGAGATCCCTTTGGTTTGTGTACGGCCTTTGCCACAGATTCCTTTCCGGCCAGCGCCATGGCGATTGAAGAAAGTCTGGTGCTGCTGATTCCGGGGATGCTGGTAGAGACGGTGGCCAGACGGGAGCCGTCTTTGCTTCTCAATATCATCCGGATTCTCTCGCAGCGTCTGAAAAACTCGATGAACCTGATCGAGTCTCTGTCGCTGAAGGAAGTGCCAGGCAGGCTCGCCTCGTTTCTTCTGCATGAGCTTTCGCGGGAAAAAGGGAAGACTGACCGGATTGACTTAACAATCACACAACGCGAACTGGCAAAAATTCTGGGCGCGACGCCCGAGTCGCTTTCCCGCGCGATTAGAAAAATGGCCGCGGAAGGCATCCTGATAACATCCGGACGGACCATCACGATTCTAGATCAGAACGCTCTGGCCGAACTGGCCGAAGGGGCCTGAGGCCAAAGGCGTTTAATTGCCGCTTATTTCATTTTTTTCATCATGTTAGCCAGCGTCATTTCCAGCATCAACTCGCGGCCGACGGCCATGTTCGGCGCGAAATCCCGTATAAAATCGATTTCTTCATCCGTCGGGTGAGGGGTTTCCGAAAGATCGTCGGCAATTTTCAAATCCCACGGCACGTTTTTTTTGACATCCTCCACCTTCACACGCGGATGAATCTGAGCCAGATAGAGTTCCTTCGTGACGGCATCAAACCGGAAAACACCCTGGGTCGAAAGGACCATGGAGGGGCCAGAACCCTTCGGGAAGAGACCGGATTCGTCGCGGCTGTTGCCGCCTTCGAGATAGCCGGGCGAGGTGAGGTAATCGAGTTTATTGACGAAATTTCCGCCCAGCATGGTGAGCACCGTTCTTTTCGCATAGGATATGAAATCCGCCGCGCCGCCCGCGCCGGGTAGACGCATGGTCGGATTTTCATAGTCGCCGATGACGGTCGTGTTGAGATTGCCGAACTTATCAATCTGGCCGACGCCGAGAAAACAGACATCCACAAACCCCCGGTAAGTCATAGTGAAGGCGGAAAACAGGTCTGTGGCATACGAGAAACCCCGGCAGGAATGCGCGTCCGCGATGTGATTCAACGGCAGTAGCGGCTCAAAATCAATAATGCCGGATTCCATCATCAGTGTCGCGTGCGGCGCGTAGAGCGCCTTGGCCAGGGCGCCTGCTGTTGTGGGGAGCCCCACCCCCAGAATGACATTCTCATAATCGTGAATTTCTTTCGCTACGGCGATAATCAGCAGCTCATGAAGGGTATAGGGCTTACTCATAGAACTTTCCTCTTTCTTGCAGAATCGTTTCCATTTCAGACAGGGTGAGGCCGGTGAAGATTTCTTTTCCGTCCCGGTCCCAGCGCGAGGTAAAGGCCGCGCCGTAATTGGCGGGCGCCGAGTAATAGGGCCTGGCTTTGAGGGTGTCGAGCACACCTGAACCGAATTTTCCGATATAACGGTCGATATAGGCTGCGCGGTTTTCGCAGCCGTACACCCACTCGTCCATCCAGGCTTTGAGTCCGCCGGCCGTCGCGTCGGCCTTCATGAACAAACCGTACATGAAAGAATCAATATTATAGTGACCCAGCACTTCCGTGGGATGCGCACCCCAGGGGACTTCCACCACGGCGTTGACGCGGTAGGCGGGAATAATGGTGAGATGCGGACTGGATTGAATAATGTCATGTTCGACGATTTCCTCGCACGAGACGATGATTTTCCGGCTGGCGAGCGCCGCCGCGGCCACGCTGCCCAGCGCGCCCCAATACTGAGCGTTGCCGAATTGATCGGCGCGCTGCACATGGACGATGCACACATCGGGATTGGCCGCCGGCACCGTGAGCAGTTTTTTACCAGTGTAGGGGCAATCGATCACGCGGAACTTGTCTTCGCCCATAAAGCCTCGCTTGCGGAAAAGATCGGTGGCCATAACGCCTTCGAGCACCTGGATAAACGTCATGCCGTGCATGCCCGCCACCAGCCTGGCGTTGTAATCGAAGTTGGTGTAGTCCTCCATTTGAATCGTTTTGGCCTGCAGGGCGCGTTCGACTGCTGAGCCGCCTTTCTTGCCGCCCGCCCGCATGACGTAGGTGGTCACCAGCTTATCCACCGAGCCTGCGCCGACCAGCACCTCCACGTCGAAAATGCCGGATTGCGAATACAGCGTGAAGCCCTTCTTGCCCTGACGAACGACCTCGTAGACCAGTTCGGCACAACTGCCGACAGTGTAATTGCCGATCACCAGATGATCGCCGTCTTGAACGAAACGACTGATGGCTTCTTTGGCGCTCATGATTTTTCCGTTGGATGTGTTCATGAAAGACCTCCCGGCAGGCGCAAACAGATTAGCTGCAATGCATTGTGTTTTGCCCGATTAAGCCAGAAATTGAATTTCCCTTCAAGCAAAAAAGGGCGGTCTTAAGACCGCCCTTTCCAATTCATGAGCTTGACACGTTAAACCTTGAACCCTAAACTTTAAACGAACTTCTCATCGCTTATAAGGGGATATTATTGTGCTTCTTTTCTACCCTTGCCTCTTTTTTGTCTCTGAGGGCATCAAGGATCGCGATGATTCTTCTGCGTGTTTTCTGCGGCAGAATGACTTCATCGATAGCGCCCAGCGAGGCGGCGAAATAGGGGTTGTTGAATTTTTCTTCATAGCCTGCGATCAGCTCCGCGCGCTTGGCGGCCGGATCGGCTGCCTGCGAAATTTCGCTGCGGTAGATGATGTTGCAGGCGCCTTCAGCGCCCATCACGGCGATTTCCGCCGTCGGCCAGGCCATGACATAATCCGCGCCCAGCTGCTTGCAGCACATGCCGATATAAGCGCCGCCGTAAGCCTTGCGCGTGACCACGGTGATTTTGGGAACCGTCGCTTCCGAATAGGCGTGCAGAAGTTTCGCGCCGTGTCGAATGATGCCCGCCCATTCCTGATCTGTGCCGGGCATATAGCCGGGCACGTCGGTAAAGGTCACCAAAGGAATGTTGAAGGCATCGCAAAAACGGATGAAGCGGGCGGCCTTGTCCGACGCGTTTACATTGAGTATGCCTGCGTAGAACATGGGATTGTTGGCGATCACGCCGACGGGACGGCCCATGACCCGAATCAGCGCGACGATAATGTTTTGCGCCCATTGATCGTGCAGTTCGAACATTTCGCCGTTGTCGGCCACGGCCTTGATCACGTTTTTCATGTTGTAGGCGCGGGATGTCTTGTCCGGGATGATCTTGTCGAGCTCCGGACAGTCGCGCTCCGCGCTGTCGGATGTCGCCGCTTCCGGCAGAGCGCTCTGACAGCAATCCGGCAGATAGGACAGCAGTATTTTAATCTTATCGATGCAGTCCGTGTCATTTTCCGTGACCACATGACAGACGCCGCTTTTGGTGGCATGCGCCACCGCGCCGCCCAGATCATTTTGCGTGACTTCCTCGCCGATGACCGCCTTGATGACGTCAGGGCCGGTGATGTACATGTACGATTTATCTTTCACCATGAAAATCCAGTCGGTGAGCGCGGGTGAATACACGGCGCCGCCCGCCGTCGGCCCCATGATGGCCGTGATCTGCGGGATATAACCCGATGCGATGGTGTTTCGGTAGAAGATGCCGCCGTAGCCTTCCAGCGAAGGAACGCCTTCCTGAATCCGGGCTCCGCCGGAATCGTTGATGGCGACAAACGGTTTTTTCGCGGCGATGGCCATGTCCATCACCTTCCATATTTTTTTGGCGTGCATTTCGCCCAGCGTGCCGCCCGCGCTGGTGAAATCCTGCGAGGCTGCAAACACCGTGCGGCCGTTCACCTTGCCGAAACCGGTGATCACACCGTCGGCGGGAATTGTTTTTTTATCCATGCCGAACAAATTGGATCGGTGTTCGACGAAAATCTGAAT
>JAWOJC010000026.1:0-2807 GCA_046484315.1 Smithellaceae bacterium
GCTTTTTCAAATCGGAAACCAGTTCGCGACGTCGCCCCTGTAAAAAGGCGACGGTCTGATCGGTCAGTGTCCGGTAAGCGTCTTCATCAATCAGACCTTTGCAGGGCGCCAGGCATCTTCCGATCTGATATTCCAGACAAGGGCGGGACCGAAGCGCAAAATCCCGGTTGCGGCAAGTGCGCAGCGGAAAGATCTGCTGGACAAAGCGCAGCGTTTCTTTGGCCGCCAGTCCCGACGGATAGGGCCCGAAATACAGCGCGGTGCCGCTGAGTCTTTTTCTCACCAGCTGCAGGCGGGGAAACTTCTCCGCCAAATCGAGCGAAAGATGATAGTAGGTTTTATCGTCGCGCAAAATGACATTGTAGCGGGGACGATACTTTTTGATCAGATTATTCTCGAGAATCAACGCCTCTTTTTGCGTCGAGGTGGTGATCCATTCGATATCCGCCACCCGCGACATCAAAAAAGGCGCCATCGGCCGCGTGTCGCGGCCTGTAAAGTAGGACGCAATCCGGCTTTTGAGCTCATTGGCCTTGCCGACGTAGATCACCTTCCCCTGCGCGTCCTTCATCAGATAAACACCGGGACTGCGAGGGGCCGAAATCATTTTTTCTTTCAGCGCGCTGGTTTCCGACATGCATTGGATTTAGCACAAAATCCGCTGAGTGTTTAGCGCAAAGTTTTCAAACGCCCACCCGCCATCGTCATTGAAAATTGGGTTGACACCCCCGCCGTCATTGCCTATACTCCCGCCCGTCTAGAGCAATTCAATCCGGCAGAAAGGTCATAGCAATGAATATCATTATATCAGGATCACTCGCTTACGATAGAATCATGGATTTTCCCGGAAGTTTTTCCGACCACATCCTGCCGGACAAAATCCATGTGCTCAATGTCTGCTTCCAGGTCAACGGCATGAAGGAAAAATTCGGCGGCACGGCAGGCAATATCGCGTATTCCCTGACCCTGCTGGGAGAAAAGCCTCTTCTCTGCGCGTGCATCGGCCTGGATTACCAGCGGTATTTCGACTGGCTTTCCAAAAACGGCATTGCCACCGACCACATCCGCATCATCCAGGAAGAATTCACCGCCGGCGCCTATATCACGACTGACCGCTCCGATAATCAGATCACCGGTTTCAATCCGGGTGCGATGAAGTACGAATCCCAATTGAACCTCGACGCGTTTTCACCGGAAGACACCCTGATGATCATCTCTCCCGGCAATCTCGACGACATGAAAAATTATCCGCGTGCCTGCCGGCGAACAGGCATCCGCTTTATTTTCGACCCCGGCCAGTCGCTGCCGATGTGGAACGCTGAAGATCTGATGGAAGCGATGCGCGGCTCCCGTATCCTGATGGTCAACGACTATGAGTTGGATCTGGTCATGACCAAAACGGGACTGGACAAACAGGCGCTTCTGGATTTGACCGGCATGATCATCACGACCCTGGGCGAACGAGGCTCACGCGTGACGACCCGGGAAAAGGAAATCGACATCCCCGCCTGTGCCACTACGAAAGTTGAAGACCCCACCGGCGCGGGCGACGCATACCGCAGCGGTCTGCTTTTCGGACTGGCAAGGGATCTGGATATCCATCAATGCGCGAAAATGGCCAGCGCCTGCGCGTCGTTTGCGGTGGAATGCTACGGAACCCAGGAGCACGCCTTTACGCCGGAGGATTTCCAGGCCAAACTTTCCACCCTGTAGTTTCAGGACGATTGGACAGACGCACCGTCGTCCCGCAGCGCATCCAGAATATTTTTTCTATGGTTCAAGGTAATCAGCGCGAAGGCCGCTAAGGCGCCGGCGGCCGTTGGCCACGCCCATTGAAAAATCACGCCGTGGCCGACGGACAGGGTGGCCACCATAAACAGGGAGGCCAAAAAAGGCATCCGTTTCAGCCAGTAGACGCAAATCCAGACCATCGCTGACAACATCGCCGCCCAGGGCGCGATAAGAATGGTGAAGCCCAGAAAGTTCGCCACGCCCTTACCGCCGCGAAAGCCATGAAAGCAGGGAAGCGTATTTCCCAGCACCAGAAAGAAACCGGCCCAGACCAGCCATTCGCCGTTGATGAAATACACGGACATCACAGCCACCCCGAGCGCGCGGCCGATATCCAGGGCAAAAACCAGCACCGCCCAGGACAGCCCCGCCTGCCTGTATACGTTTGTTGTGCCGGCATTCCCGCTGAAGCTCAGCCGGGGATCGGCCCTGCCCGCGATCTTGAAAAACAGGATCGCGAAATTAATCGAACCCGCCAGGTAGGCCGCAATGCAGACAAGAACCACACTCACCATATTCATTCCTTAATCCATGCGGGCGGCCGCATGCGCCCCCGCGTCACATCCCGCATTTGCAAAGAAACAATGCGTTCGCACAATACGCCCTGCTCATCAAAAATCCAGATGTCAAACTCGAGGAGCTGGCGACTGAACGTTACAGGCACAATTCTTCCCAGATACGAACCGCCTTTGCGCGTCGGCGCATAAACCGTCCTTTGCGCGAAACCAGCGGGGAACGCAACGACATCGCAAAAACGCTGCCCCCAGACGCAGGCCGCGTGCATGGCCGCGTCCATGACAAAGGGAGATCCCAAAAGGGAATCATCCGCGTCGCCCGCGCCGCCGGAAAGGTACGCCAGAGCGCCTTCTTTTGAAACCGACACATCACCGACAATGTTCTGATAGGCGGCCCCGAAAGGAACCAGCGAGCGGTAGACGGCAAAGGCAGGCACGCTCAGGCAATCGCCTGAGAGCTTTTCAATGTTTTGGAACACAGGTGTTGGCGGCGCGACGGCT
>JAWOJC010000073.1:0-13136 GCA_046484315.1 Smithellaceae bacterium
GATTGAACGATACGGATACGAAATTCAGTCGATCGACTTGAATGGCGATTGCTGCCGGTTTTGTAAAACGCCTTTAGACGGGATTTTTTCCTGATCTTTGAATGCCAGCCTGCCGTTGACCATGGCCCGAAATAAGTCATTTTCCTTCTTTTGCTGTGAAAAAACCCATAGACACGCAAGGTGCCGAATGCTTTGATGAAAAAGGTTAAAAGCACTATATATTGTGGTATGAATTTTTCATAACACATTTTATTGTATTTTCGCTTTACAAAGAAATTTTCTTTTGTTAGGATTTTGCAAAATTTAACCATGCCGTTTGAAGATAATATATGAAACTAAAGCGATTGGAAATATCCGGGTTTAAATCATTTCGCGACAAGGTCGTTGTCGATTTTTCCAAAGGCGTCAACGCGGTGGTCGGGCCCAATGGCTGCGGCAAATCCAATGTGGTAGATGCCATTCGCTGGGTGATGGGTGAGCAACGCGTTAAAGCCCTTCGCGGTAAGAAGATGGACGATGTGGTCTTCAACGGCAGCGAGGATTCCGCCGCTGTCAGTGTGGCCGAAGTTGTGATGACGCTTGACGGTGACGGCTCCACCTTTCCCGGTGCTTATGGAGAGCTAACCGAGATTTCCATATCTCGTAAAGTCGTGTTGGATGGCGACAGCGAGTACTGCCTTAACCGTGTGCCCTGCCGCCTGCTCGATATTAAAGAATTTTTCATGGGCACAGGCGTTGGTGCCAGAACTTACTCTTTAGTGGAGCAGGGCTCTGTATCCAATCTTGTGGAAGCCAAGCCGGAAGACCGCCGCCTGTTCATTGAAGACGCGGCAGGCGTGTCCAAGTACAAAAGTCGAAAAGAGGCGGCTGTCCGGAAGATGGAAGCCACCAAGCAGAATATTCTTCGGCTCAACGATATCAATAAAGAAGTTAAATCCCAACTCAATGCGATTTCAAGGCAGGCAAAGCGCGCCGAGCAGTACAAGGAAATCAAGCTGCGCATGAAAGACGCGGAGCTGCTTTTATCGAAGCAGGCTTTTGCCGAACTTGCTTACAAGGACAAAGCGTTGCAGTCCCGGCGTGACGAGGCGCGGCATCGGGAAGACGCACTGGTTGCGCATCTGGAAGCCAAAGAATCGGCCCTGGAGGAAATGAAGGCGTCCCTGCTCGAGAGCGAAGAGCGAATGGCCCAAAGCCAGGCCGAGTTGTACGAAATCAAAAGCACCATTAATGTGAAGGAAACGAGTATTGATTTTTCGCGACGACAAATCGCGGATTCCACCGGGCGCAAGCAGAAAAATCTGGCGGAAATCGAAGCCCTGCAAGGCAAGGAATCCGAGCTGATCGTCGAGATTGAAAAGCTGCAGCAAAACGCCGCTGAAGCCTTCAGCCACATGAGTGAGATGCAAGATGAGTTGGACGCGGGAAACCGCAAGTCCCAGGAGCTTATCGACGCAGACCGGCAGATTAACGGGCAACTCGAAGAACATAAAATCCTCTACATGGACATCATTACGCAAAAGGCCAGATTCAGCAATATGGTTTCTTCTCTGGCCAAAAGCATTGAGGACTTGAAAAAGCGCGAAGAAAGAGAAAGCCGGGAAATAGAAGAAGATAAAAAACGGCTCGACGAATTGACCGCGCGTTTGCAATCTTTGCGAGATGGTCTGGTCGCGCAGGAAGATGAACGGGGCGCGCTTGCAGATCAGAAAGAAGCAGTCGCGGAAGAACTGGAGCAGGCCCGCACAGATTTGCAGCTCATCGATGAACGCATCGCGCAGATCAAGGAAGAAACAGGCAGCAAATCCTCGCGGGTCCAATCACTGATTGAATTCCAGGAAGCCTACAAATGGTCCAGCGACGGCGTCAAGCAGGTCATTGAAACGCAGGACAGCGCCGACACATTCTACGGTGTGGTTGCTGATCATATCCAGGTGCCCCGCGAATATGAATCCGCGGTGGAGGCCGTGTTAGGTGATAAGCTGCAATACGTCGTGGTGAAGAATCAGGAAGACGGTCTGCGCGCGATCGACTATTTAAAAAGCTACCGTCTGGGTCGCGGCAGTTTCGTGCCGGTGGAATTGCGCGCGGGCCACGCCACGACATACAGCAATGAACATCTTCAGGAAGCCGAACCGCTTTTGCGCAAAGTGTCCGTTCAGGATGAATTCAGGCAGATCGCAGATTGTCTGCTTGGTGACGTTTTGCTCACGCCCACCATCCAGACCGGCATTCAACTGTGGAAGCAAAACGGTTTTTGCGGCACCTTTGTGACGCCGGAAGGCGACACCATCAGCCCGCACGGTGTGCTCACAGGCGGCAGCGGGTCCGCAGTGGAACGCAGTCTGTTGGCGACAAAGCGGGAAATCGCCGAGCTGGAGGCTGAATTGATTCAGCTGGCTAATCAGCTTGAAGAAAATATCGATGAAAAGAAAAAACTGGCATCAGCCATCACCCGCTGGGATGAAGAACTCAGCGGCTTGAAAAACCGGACGCACCAACTGGAAATTGAAATCAACAGCCGGAAAAAAGACATTGAACGTTTTGACGATGAAACGGGAAGATTGACCCAGAGAATCGCCTCTTTGGAATTTAACCGCCAAAACATTAAAGAAGAAATCGTTCAGTCCGAAGAAAAGTACCAGGCGATCAGCGCCGACGCGCGTGAGAAAGAAGAGAAAGAAAAAGAGCTCAATGAAATCATTTCCGCGCTCAACAGTCGCAAGCAGCAGTCACGCGTCGCCATAGATGAGCATGAACGCCTGCTGACCGGCCAGAAAGTACGGTTGGCTTCTCTGGCCGAAAAGAAAGAAGCGGATCTCCGGACGATCGCGCGTTTGCAAAACGACATTCAGGTCAACCAGCAGGAAGTATCCCGTAAACGCGAAGAGATTGATGCCTCTGACGTCCAGATGGCCGATTTGTCCCGCCGAGTTGAAGAGGAGCAAAATGCCCTGCAGGGCCTTTACGCCAATTACGCGCAGTGCGAGGCGACACTGGTGGAAAAGAAAGCCGAACAGGCCCGCGAAGATGAAAAATTAAAAGCCGGAGAACAGGAGAACCGGGAGATTAAACGGAATCTCGATGAGCTGCGCCGTCAGATGGCCGATCTGGAAATGCAATGCCGCGAAGTCGCTCTGAATATCGAGAATCTGCAAAAAGCCATTCTGGAAAAACACAGTGTGGCGCTGGCCGACCTGATGGCCGACTTTACGATGGTGGACGAAACGCAAATCGAAGAGCAGAGCGCGAAGCTCGAGAAGGACCGGCAGACCATCGAAACCTTCGGCGAAGTCAATCTGATGGCGCTCAGTGAGTATGAAGAACTCGACAAGCGTTATCAATTCCTCACCGAACAGCTCGACGACCTCAACGCGTCGCTTGCCTCCCTGCAGAGAACCATTACACGGATCAACAAGATTTCACGAGACCGGTTTTCGGAAACCTTTGCGGCCGTGAACAACTGTTTTAAGGAAGTCTTTGCGCAGATTTTTCCGGGTGGACGCGGTGAACTGCACCTGACCGATGAAAACGATCTTCTGGAAACGGGTGTGGATATTGACATTCAGATTCCCGGGAAGAAGTCGCAAAGCGTCAGCCTGCTGTCCGGCGGTGAGAAATCGCTGGCGGCCATCGCGCTCATTTTTGCTATTTTGATGTATCGTCCGTCACCCTTCCTGATTCTCGATGAAGTGGACGCGGCGCTTGACGACGCCAATACCAATCTGTTCAATCGTCTGATTAAAAATGTTTCCGATAAATCCCAGGTTATCATGATCACACACAACAAAAGCACGATGGAAGTGGCCGATACGCTCTTCGGTGTGACCATGCAGAAGCAGGGCATTTCTTCACTCGTCTCAGTCAGTCTTAACTGAGCCTTTCTTCATTCATTTTCGTAAAACGCAGGCGCATCCGCGCTTTACTTCCGCGTGAAAAATCGTTATGAATCCATCATAGCTTACGGAAAGGTGAAAATGGATTCATGGCGAAAATGGGGTTTTTTGAAAAATTAAAGTCCGGTCTGGCCAAGACGCGCGAGATTCTGACAACCGATATTGATGTGCTGATTTTAGGCAGAAAAGACATTGATCAAAATCTGTATGATGAGCTGGAGGAACTTTTAATCACCTCCGACATGGGGCCTCAGTTCACCTATGCTCTGCTCGATGAGGTGAAAAGCCGGGTCAGCCGCAAGGAGCTTGACGACGCCTCACAAATCAAAAAGATCATGCAGCAGCGCATGCTCGACATTCTCCGGCCGGTGGACCAACCTCTGACGATTATCAAAGGGAAACCTTTTGTCATCATGGTGATCGGTGTCAACGGCAGCGGCAAAACCACCACCATCGGCAAACTGTCCTGCCAATTGCGTTCGGAGGGGCATGACGTGATGATGGCGGCCGCGGATACCTTCCGGGCGGCGGCCATTGAGCAGCTTGAGGTCTGGGGCAGGCGGGTTGGTGCGCCCGTGATCAAGCAGGCGATGAATGCCGATCCCGCGGCTGTGGCATTTGACGCGATGGGAAAAATCAAAGCCGGTTTTAACGGCGTGATGATTATCGATACGGCCGGCCGTCTGCATACCCGCACGAACCTGATGGAAGAACTCAAGAAAATCAAACGCGTCATCGGCAGGGAATTTCCGGGCGCACCGCATGAGATCCTGCTGGTGCTGGATGCCACCACCGGGCAAAACGCTGTGGCGCAGGCTAAAATGTTCAAAGATGACATCGGCGCCACCGGCATCGTTCTGACCAAGCTCGACGGCACCTCCAAAGGCGGCGTCGTGGTGCGCATTGCCGGCGAACTGGGTCTGCCGGTGCGCTATATCGGTGTCGGTGAAGGGGTTGATGATTTGCGTGTGTTTGACAGCGGGGAATTCACTTCCGCTTTGTTGGACTGATCGGGAAACCCAAAGGGCGGCGTTGCATGAGCAGGATATTTGCCATTGGCGACATTCATGGTTGCATTGACAAGCTCAAAGAGCTGATAGCGAAAATCGGCGCGCATCCGGTGGCGGACACCCTGGTTTTTCTGGGCGACTATATCGATCGGGCTGGCGGCGGTCCGGATGCGATTGATTACGTTCTGGCGCTGAAAAATAAATATCAAAATGTGGTGTGTCTTTGCGGTAATCATGAATACATGCTGCTACGCTTTCTTGAGGGCGTGGATGAGGACATTTACCTGGCCAATGGCGGCAGGGCCACTTTGAAAGCCTATGGCATTTCGCCTGCCGATGCGATACGTAAAAGAAAATCTAAAATACCGTCGGCGCACCTCAATTTTTTTGAATCCCTGCAGCTCTATTACGAAACAGAGAATTACATTTTTGTTCACGCAGGTCTCAGGCCGGGTGTGCCTCTCGCGGCGCAAAGCGCCCATGATCTGGTGTGGCTTCGTCAGGAATTTATCGATTGCGATGATGATTTCGGCAAAAGAATTGTGTTTGGTCACACACGTGCCGACGCACCGATCATCACGCCCAACAAAATAGGCATTGATACAGGCGCGGTTTACGGCGGTAAACTCACCTGCCTGGAATTGCCGGCGGAAAGATTCTATCAGGTGTGACTATGAAAATAATCGAATGCGTGCCGAACTTCAGCGAAGGATGCGATCCGGAGACCATCCGTGCCATTGCCTCTGTGTTGACGAATGTTTCCGATGTGCGACTGGTGAATTTCAGCGCCGACACGGATCATCACCGCAGTGTTTTTACTTTTCTGGGTAAACCGGAGGACGTGCTGGAAGCGGCGCTGGCCGCCGCGGGCGAAGCCCTGCGCCATATAGATATGCGCGAACATGTCGGTGTCCATCCGCGTCTGGGTGCGGTCGATGTCGTTCCCTTTATCCCGCTTGAAGACGCTCTAATGGCCGATGCCGTGGACATTGCCCACCGCTTCGGAAGACAGCTTCATGAAGCATTCGGTGTGCCCGTCTATTTTTACGGCGAGGCCGCAGTCAGTCCAAAGCGCAAACATCTGGCGGATGTCCGGCGTGGCGGTTACGAATCCTTAGCCCGCAAAATGGCCGATCCGTTGGAAGCGCCGGATATTGGCGGGCCGTTATTTGATCCGCGCTATGGCGCGACGGCTGTGGGCGCGCGCGAGCCGCTGGTCGCCTATAACATCAATCTCAAAAGCGCTGATTTAAATCTGGCCAGGGACATTGCCGCACGCATCCGGGAGGCCAATGGGGGGATTCAGCACGTCCGCGCCATGGGTGTGATGCTCAAAAGCCGAAATGTCGCGCAGGTTTCCATGAATCTCGTCAACTGTCGGGAAACGCCGCTGAAGACGCTCTACGATCAGGTCAAGGCACTGGCCGCCGGGTACGGTGTTGAGATTCTGGAATCGGAGCTGATCGGACTGACGCCGCAATGCGCGCTTGAGGGGACCGATCCGCAGGGCCTGAAGCTCAACGACTTTGGCGAGGAAAGAATTCTGGAAACACACATCCGCCGTCTCAGGCACGGCAGTTGACACGCGTTTGAAAGCGTGTTAAGGCCTTACACCCTCAGCCATAAGGGAAAAGCCCCTGTAGCTCAGTAGGATAGAGCGACAGATTCCTAATCTGTGGGCCGCGTGTTCGACTCACGCCAGGGGCACCATTACCATCATCAACCCGCTCAAAGATTCACGCCCGTCTTGGTTCTTCAATAAGGTGTTCGGCCATCAGCGGGAAGTCAGATATTGTATGAAACAACAGGCCAAAGGCAAAATACACCAAAGAATCATCGCGATTCCGAACAGCTGGTTTCCCGCCTACCTTGTGCCGGGAGGTGAAGCATATCAGCGGACTGCAGGAAACAAAGACCGCGTAAACGTGTTGACCTGTTCGCCTTTCGACTCGGGTCACGCCTCGTTTTTCAACTGATCCAGCGCCGCCGTCAGTTTCTTCAATTCCGTACGATCCAGATCAAGAGACACTTTGCCGCCGCCGGGATGGGCGAACGTCAGTTTTGCACCGGCTTGTGTTTTTTCGATCTGCCATTTGATATCCGCGGGAAATTTTACTTGTTGGGGCAGCCAATCGTCGGAGCAAAACTGAGCGATTTGTATCAGGACGCCAAAGGCGTGACGGGGATGAATGAAAATTTCCTTCCACACGCCCTCGACATATTCATTGTGGCCGAAGTAGGGAATGCCGTGCGCGTCCAGATGATCCATTGCCTTGGACAGGTCCGGCGTTTGAAGCGTGATGTGATGGACACCTGATTCTCTCGATTTCAGAAAGCCGTCCAGAAAACTTCCTTCACCCGTGGGCGAGATAATTTCCAGGCGGGACAAATCTCCAAGAGAAAAAAGCTGCCAGAGATATTTTGTTTCAGCATCGACACCGTGAGGTCCCGTGACGGCGCCCAACACCTCGCGGAAAAAATGCGCGGCCTTTTCGTGGTCTTTGACTGCAATGGATACATGATCGATGCGTGAAATCATTTTTTCTCCTTTTCGTTTAAACCGGCATGCCTGATCGGGCGCGTACCCTGTCGTTTGAAAAGCGTTTGCATCGACTCGATTAAGAAGGATCTCTTGTCGCTGTCGACTAGTTTTTCTGCTGGAGGTTTTTCTGCTGTGTTCTGGCTGTATTCAGCGCCTTACGGATATCAGCATTGTCCGGGTCGATGACGAGGTAATCCTGCCAAAGCGCGACGGCCTCATTGAGATTTCCCTCCCTGTATTCCTGAAACCCCTTTTTGTACAGGGCTGTCTGACAGGCTGCCAGGTTGGTCTGAAGCTGCGCTCTATCGAATGACAGCAGATGGGCAATGTCCTTAAAGTCGGGGTAGCTTTTCAAAAGCAGGTGATAGCTTTTACCGGCAAACGCGAAGTCCTCCCTGGCGGATGCTTTATCCGCGGCTTTTTTTATGTCTTCCAGTTTTTTAACAGACTGCATCTCCGGGTCCCTGTCACGGGGGACGCCGCCATTTTGCGTTTCCTCTGCTTTCACAGCTTGCCCGGCTTTTGAAGGTGTTTGGCGTGAGAGTACGTTTTTCATCTGAACGCATGAGCAGATAAGCAATAACAAAATAAGGGTCACGGATAACCGGACGGGTTTGGAAAAAAATACCATCAGACGGACCTCGCGTAGGATGAAGCGCTTTTACCGACGGTTCTTTGATCGATGAGTCCGACGAATACAGCGACCAGATCCGCCCTTAACATCGTACCCGCCACACGCACCAGCTCCCGAAGCGCTTCCTCTTCGGTAAATGCCTTTCTGTAGGGCCTGTCCGTCGTCATAGCGTCAAAGGTATCCGCGATGGCGATAATGGCTGCAAAGACGGGGATGTTGTCACCGGTCAATCCGTCGGGATAGCCTTTGCCGTCCTGGCGTTCATGATGGTGCCGCACCGCGGGGATATATTTGCGCAGGGAAGGCGCTTTATCCAGTATGGCTGCGCCGTCTTCGACATGCTGAATCATTTCTTCATATTCCGGCTGATTGAGCCCGGCCGGCTTCAACAAGATAGAGTCCGGCGTTTTGATCTTTCCCACATCATGGAAGAGACAGGCCACTTCCAGGTCTTTGAGTTCTTCCGGAGAAAGGCCGATGGCCTCGCCGACCAACAGGGAAAGTTGGGACACACGGGCGGAATGTCCATGCGTGTATGGATCCTTCGCGTCAATGGCCGCCGCCACCACCCGGACGATGGAAACATAAGCCTCTTCAAGCTCACGGGCATACTTGTTGAGTTTGCTTTGCTGTTCGGCGATGGTGGACGACATTTCATTGAAATTGATCGTCAGCCTGCCCAGTTCATCGTCGGAGTATATTTTTAAAGGACTTTTGGCGGTTCCTTCCTTGAGCCCGTTGACGCCGACGGAGAGTTCATGAATGGGTTTGATGATGAAGGACGCGAGCAAAACGCTGGCAATGGTGCCTAAAATGAGAATAATGCCGAAAACGACAAATATTCTGTCGCGAACCTCTGCTTGCGCCCGCAACAGAACGGATTTGTTGATGGCGAGCACAACGCTTCCCATCGGTTTGTTCATAAAGATAATGGGGCACGCTATTTCGAAAATGGTGTCCGATGTCCGGGTCAGTTCTTTGACGATGGTGCCATCCCGGCTGCTGCGGAGCAGCCTGCCTGACGCCTCCGGGAAGGTTTTGCCGCTCAAGGCCATCTCGCTGTGAACCATCGCTTTGTTGTCCGGCGTGACAATCGCGACATACTCGATGTCGTCATTGGAGGACCTGGCCTTGAAAACAAGATTGTCCAGCCCCAGGATGTCTTTAGACAGCAGACTGTATCCGGCGGATGCGGCAACGCTTTTGCCCACGGATTCAGCCCGCTTGATGATTTCGTTTTGCAGATAATCGTTCATGATCTGGATGGTGATGATGGAGAGCACAAAAGAGGTGCAGGTCATCAAAATAACCACAAAGAGCGCAATCTTGAAACGCAGGCTGATGGACCGGTATCTTTCGCGGATTATATGGAGCGCGGTGTTGATAAGACCAGCCGGCCGGCGACCGGCAGACATCTTTTTTTTTGTGATTATATTTTCGTCAACGTTCAAATTCATCATCTCATCATTAGAAAGACATGGCGTGTCTTCGGCAGCTTGTACGCGGCGCATTCCTTGTTATACCGAAGGCTCTCGATCAGTGCGTGTCACAGGTCCGGGATTGTGAAAAAGTGAGTTTTTAATCAGCGCAGGACCCAGAATCCAATCCGTATAAATAAAGTCCGTTCATTGAAAAACAGGACAAGCGCGTAAATACTACCCCCAACCTGATCATGAGTCAATCGTATTTATGGGATGGTGTGGCCGGACGCCAAGGGGGTTTGGATGGCGGCATCCGTTCAGACGACATAGAGCGCGCAGGCGGCTGAAAGGCCGGCGCCGGCGCCGACAAACAAAATGCGGTCGTTTTCCCTGACGCGACCTTCGCAAATCAATTGATGATAGCCCAGAATCAGCGACGACGTGTGGGGGTTGCCATAGTGTTCGTGAAGATCAACCGTTTTAATGTGACCGTTTCGCTGAAACGACCGGGCCATCTGCGCGCCGAACTCGGCTGTGTGCTGCGATGTCACAACATAATGAATCTCCGCCGGATCGATTATCCCGTCGGCGACGATGCCCTTTAACATGTCGGTGGTGAAGACAGACAGCAGACGGTGATATTGTTCATCCATCGTAAAGGTCATGCATTGCCTGCTTATCGCGCCGTTTTGGCTTAAATCGACGTTGGCGGAAAACCCGTTGCTGCCGTTGGCGGAGGTCTTGAATTGAAAATTCTGAAATCCCCGGTCCGCTTTCGGGGCGGCCGTCAGAAGAACCGCGCAAGCCACACTGTTGAAAGGGAAATCGGGATGATCGCTTTGCGACGGGTGGATATCACCTGAAACAATCAGCGCGTATTTTGCCTGTTTGTTTTTGAGAAAGCTGTTTGCGACACGGGCCGCGGTCAGAAAACCGCATTCCCCGTCGGTAATATCGAAAGAAAAGGTCGAGCGGTGGAGGTGCCCGTTTCCCACCGGATCAAGATTCATGCCCAGCGCCTTCTGGATCAGGGGCGCAATCGCCGGTTCAATAATATTTTCATCGCGGAAAACGCCGATATTGATCAGCAGATCCACTTCATCAATCGCCACCGCCGCACGCGCCAGACAGTTTTTGGCGGCATGCACGGCCATGTCGATGGCGCTGCCGGGCTTGGCGGGCGCCGCGAAGGAGGCTTTAATGATCATAGCACGCCTCCAGTTTTCCGATTTTCGCCGACACGAACCCGATCACGATGCCGGACGCCAGCGCCAGAAAAAGCACTTTGGCGTTTTTCTTCAAACGCTTTTGTTTCAGGTGATCATCAAGCACGACAAAGTGCGAAGTCGAGGCGGTGTTGCCGAACTGCTCAAGGCTGATGAGCGTTTCCGGCAGAACATCCAGGTGCTGTGAGCAAAGCTGCAAAGCCTCTTCGATGGCCCGGGTTGATGTCTGATGAGGGATGACGTAATCGAAATCACGACCGGAAAATTGATGCTTGTTCATCATGAACTCGACGATTTTCGGGAGCCTCCGGATCACTTCCTGGTGAATCTCAACGGATTGCGCGTACATCGCCAGGCCGGGATTTTCGCGGCTGGGCATGGCCATGCACAGGTCGGAGAAATCCGCGAGGGTGAGAAAATCTATGAATTCGACGCCCTCGTCTTCATCCGTGGTGGCATCCATAATCAACGCCGCGCCGGAATCCCCGACCGTTAAAGACGCGAACTGCGGATCGATGGGATCTTTGATTTCCTTGAGCGCTGTTTCCGCGATGGGCGTAATGCATTCGCCGCTGACCACCATGCCGGTTTTGACCGCCCCGGTTTGAATCATGCTGTTTAAAATGTGCACGCCGGTGAGCATACCCGCGCAGGCGTTGGTCATATCAAAGCTCATCGCCTCAGTCCGTAAACCAAGCGACTTTTTCAGAAATTTGCTCATCCCCGGTTTCATCCAGAGATTAACACAGCCATCCTTGAAGCGGCTGATCGAGCTGCAGATAATCACATCGAGGTCGTCAACGCCATACCGGGACTTTCTGAGGCACTCCGCGGCGGCAGCCATGGCCAGGGTATAGGAGTCTTCCGAGTCTGAACGCCAGCGCCTGTTTTTGATGCCGGTGAGAGATTCCAGATCGAAAATCGGCGTGTTGGCCATCTGATCGATCAGTTCTTTTGTAGAGACTGAACGCTCAGGCAGATACACACCCAGGCTTTCAAATTGTGCTTTGATCATGCATCTCTCCAGGGGGAATTTGAACACGATAACCGGTCCAGAAGGATCACAAGCTGCGCGGCAATTATCGGAAATCAGAGATGGTGTCAAGCGAATGTTGCATGGACAGATCTTCGGCTTGACAGAACTTCCCGTCGGTGTTTAATTTGTCACCAATGGATTCACCGCAGTTGAAAAGTCCGTCGTTTTAAAACACGTCAGCAGTCCGGGGAGTTAACCATGAAAAAAATATTTGCCTTGTTATGCTTGTTGATTGTCGTCATCAATGTGGCGTGCGCGCCGACCAGCGGATCGCGTTATCGGGAAGGCTCCAATGTGGGGCAGGAAACCACGCTGAGCGTCGCTGACGAACAGCGTTTGACCAAAGAAGCGCTGCCGAAAATGCTTAAGGATTATCCTGCGGCCAACAATCAGGAACTTCAGAAATACATATCCGATCTGGGCATGAAAATCGTTCGGGCCAACAATCTGGAAGGAAACCCGTACCATTACACGTTCACCGTTGTGGATGTGCCGGACGTGAATGCTTTTGCCATGCCCGCCGGCACGATCTTTGTCACCGCGCCTCTGATTGCCATGGCTGAAAATGAAGCGGAGCTTGCCGGTGTGGTGGCGCATGAAATCGGTCATGTCGTGGCGCGCCATACGGCGGAGCGGATGTACGCGATGGAAAAGGCTCAGAAGAAAACCTGGCTGTATGCGGCCGGCGGCGCGGTCGTGGGCGCGGTGGTCGGTTTCGGTCTTGGACGTCTGATTTGCGCCGATGGCGATACCGCCTGTCAGGCGAAGGCAGCCGCCATGGGTGGCGTTGTGGGCGTCGGCGGAGGGCTTTTGGCCCAGAATTACAGCTTTCTGGTCAATTCCCGTGAAGATGAAATGGAAGCCGACCGTATCGGATATCGTCTGGCTGTCGGTGCGGGATACGATAAAAATCAAGTCGGCAGGTTCTTTGAACGGCTTCTGGAAATAGAGAAAAGCGCCAACAAATCGGGCAACACCGTTTTGCGGAGCCTGTCGGACGCGATGAGTACGCACCCGCCCAGCGAGGCGCGCGTGACGCAGATGAACGATTTGGCCGCAGCAGATCCCGCCGGGAAAGGCACGATCAACACGGCGGGTTTCAACCGGGCCAGACAGCTGGCCGCGGGATTGAGTAAAAAATAAAGGCCGGCCA
Organism: Smithellaceae bacterium; assembly: GCA_046484315.1. Lineage (GTDB taxonomy): Bacteria > Desulfobacterota > Syntrophia > Syntrophales > Smithellaceae > UBA8904. The sequence goes on from JAWOJC010000073.1 coordinate 12,919, forward strand.
ATGCAGATAACGGGTGCTCAGTATGTTCTTAAAACACTGAAACAGTGGAACGTTCGGTATTTCTTTACGGTGCCGGGCGCGCACATTGATCCACTGATTGAGGCGACATCCTCTTGCGGCATCCAACCCGTTGTTTGCTGCCACGAGCTTTCGGCAGGGTTCATGGCTGATGGCCACGGCAGAGCGGGCCAGACGCTCGGCGTCGTGGCCGCTATCGG
>JAWOJC010000284.1:0-7669 GCA_046484315.1 Smithellaceae bacterium
CTGGCGTGCTTCGCTGGCGTGAAGCGCGTTCCTTCCACGAAGTTCATGATGGACGCGGGCATGTCCTTGAATTTTGCGCAAGCCTTTTTCGTGGCTTCAATATCTTTGCCCTTCAGGTAAGGCTTTCTTTTTAAGGTTTCGGCGGAATAGCGTTTCATGAACGGGTAATCGAGCGCCCACCAGGCCAACCCCAAAATCGGCATCCAGATCAACTGCTGCTTGAGAAAATACTTCAGAAAAGGAATGCGTCCGTGAAAGATTTTCTGCAAAACAATGATATCGACCCAGCTTTGATGGTTGGAAATAACGAGATACCACTCGTCGCGCCGGAGCGCTTCAAGGCCTTCCACATCATATTCAACCGTTTTCATGATGCCGATAAAGCCGTTGATGCAGTAAATCCAAGCGTAGCAAAGAAAATTAAGGACGGTATCGAGAAATTGCCGGGGCGCGCGAAAGGGCAGAATCAGCTTGAACAAAGCGGTGATATAAACCGGCACCGCCCAGAACAGGGTGTTGACCAGCAGAAAGATCACGATGACGGTGCCCCGCAGGGCACCCGCGAGGGTTGTCAGCATCGCCTTGCGTCCTTGTAATCATCCGCTTTCATAGGCCCTAAAAATCGCGCTCTGTTGAAATTAATCAAATGCGTGGGTGCACCGGCCACCCGGACCCCGGTTTCCCTGGAGATATCATTCAAAAATTTCATTTTTATTCACGTTCTTCCTTCTTTGCCCGCAAATCAGGGCATTTCAGGATGTGTCCATCCGGCTTTGTAATTTCCCGGTTCAACCTTAACCATTCCATTTCTCACGGGGCTAATCTTTGATCGGCAAGAACCCTTTCTCATCCAAAGACTTTATAATGCCGCGCAGCAGATAATTGTTATCAAAACGGATGACATATTTGCGGGACCCTTCTTTTTCCGGCTGCAACATTTTCTTTTTTTTCAAACGGGCAATCTGGCGGGAGATTTCCGGCGCCGATTTGTCCTTGAAGAATTCTCCGATATCCGAGGCCTGCATCACGCCCATCTCGACTGTTTTTCTTAAAACCCTGGCTTCGGTTTCTGTAATGACTTCTCTTTCACGCGCAAAAGCAATTGCGGGAATCATGATTTCTTTTTTAAGAAAATTATATTGCGTCAATCGGTCAATTTTTTCTATTTCCAGCTTTAAGCCGGATAAGACATATTCACACCACAAGGCCATTGCCTGATCAGTGCCGGAATCCGCTTTGGATAAATAATCATAATACTTGTCCCTGTCGTTGCAGAACACCGCTGTCGGATTCAATATCCGGCCGGTGTCAACATGAAACCCCTGCTTGACGAGCAACGCATAGGTAAACAGGCGAACCGTTCTGCCGTTGCCGTTATTGAAGGGATGAATCCAGACAAACCGGTGGTGCGCGATCGCCGTTTTAATTAAATCATACTTTGGTAAAACCGTCTGATTGATGAACCTGATCAGTTCATCCATATAATCATTGACCTGTAAATATTCCGGCGGTTTATGATTCGAACCGGCAATATTGACATTTTGTATTCGATAAACCCCCGGTGATTGATCGCCTTCGCCATTCGAGGCCAGGGTCAAATCGTTCACCGTCAAGCGGTGTAACTCGCAGATAAAAGCGCGATCCAGTGGGACAGATTTTACATTTTTATCAATAAAATCCATCGCCTTTTCCATATTCAGAATTTCGCGTATTTTTTCATCAGCGGATGATGATCCTTCCAGGCGGTTTTCGATAATTTCGGAAAGCGTGGTACGGTTTCCTTCAATCCGCGCCGAACAGAGACTCTCCAGCATATGAAACAGCTCTTTTAATTGAAAAAATACCAATGGATGGGTCGTGCCGCCAAGTTCTTTTTTGCGCAGATAGTCCAGTTCGATAACCAGATCCGTCAGATTGGAATCAAAAGAAGGCTCGATGAGTTTAAGATCAAAATGTTTGAACGTTGCCGCCATCATTAGCCACCCTGTTTACCCCGTTTGAAATGCAGGCCTTTTCCAACGGGGCAACGAAATATTTCGCATAACGCAAAATGACAATTAACACTCAATTAACGTAAGTAACTATAAACTATGCTATTTTAAATAGCAATAAAATTCTAACAATTAACATCATGGACGCCTTTGGTTTACAAGCCAGCCAAAGGTTTTTGCTTTTAGCCGCCATGAATAGCGTGGCTCCTTGCCGATAATCGCGTGTTTACTGCTGGCGGGTAAAACGCCTTAAGAGTTTGTCAAAGAACATCAAGCTATGTTACAGGAGCGAAGCATCAATTTGAACCTGGTATATGTTTCGGGGTAAGGTCAGTTATTTTACCAGCATTTTCTCCAGATCCGCGATTGCGTTTGCCAGATTTTCCGGTTGCGGGCCGCCGTCCTGGGCCATGTCGGGCCGTCCCCCGCCTTTGCCGCCGACGATGGGTGCGAGTTCCTTGATGATGTTTCCGGCATGGAAGCGATCGGCCAGATCCTTGGTGACCATGCACAAGAGCATGGCTTTATCGTCGGCCTTGCCGCCCAGCAGAATCACGCCGGAACCCATTTTGTCTCGCAGTTTATCGCCAAGATCGCGCAGGGTTTTCGCGTCGGCCACATTCACTTCTGCGGCCAGTACCTTCACGCCGCCAATTTCCTTCACCTGGCCCAAGAGGTCGCCGGAGTCCTTCGCGGCGAGTTTTCCCTTGAGCGCTTCAATTTCTCTTTCCAGTTCCCGGGTCTGCTTTAAAAGCTTGTCGGCGCGGTCATACACGTCAAATTGCCCGGCTTTGAACAATCCCGCCGTGCGTTTGAGTTCGTCTTCCGCCTTTTGAACATGGGCCAGCGCTTCCTTCCCGGTGACGGCTTCGAGCCTGCGCACGCCTGCGGCGATGGCCGATTCATGCATGATTTTCAAAAGTCCGATGTCGCCGGTGCGCTCCACATGTGTGCCGCCGCACAGCTCCATGCTCATTTCGCCCATCTTGACGATGCGCACGGTTGCCCCGTATTTTTCGTCAAACACCGCTGTCGCGCCGGTTTTCAGCGCGTCTTCGAGTGAACAGACATCCGTCTGAACCGGCAGATTCTTGCGGATGATGTCGTTGACGATGGTTTCAACGCGCGCGATTTCTTCGTCGCTGATTTTGGAGAAATGCGAAAAGTCGAAGCGCAGCCGCTCAGCGTTGACCAATGATCCGGACTGTTTGATATGATCGCCCAGGACGGCTTTGAGCGCGGCCTGCAACAGATGCGTGCCGGAATGATTGGCGGCGATGGCGCGGCGTCTTTCCAGATCGACCACCAGCCTGGCCTTCGCGCCGATTTTAATTTCACCGGTTCGGACCATGCCTTTATGAACGATAAAATTCTCCACGGGTTTTTTCGTGTCTTCGACAAGGAAGTTGAATTCCCGGCCTTCGAGATAGCCTGTGTCGCCCATCTGCCCGCCGGACTCTCCGTAAAAGGGTGTGCTGTCCAGAACGATTTCCGCCTTCTGGCCCGCGACCGCGGCGTGGGCGGGTTTGCCGTCTACAAAAATGGCCGTAATATTTGCTTCGTCTTTATCCATCGCGTCATAGCCGCAAAATTCGGTGATCACGCCGGCGCTGGATACTTTGAGATAGCATTCCGCCACGGCTTCTTCGCCGCTGCCTTTCCACGCGCCGCGTGCGCGCTCGCGCTGGCGTTCCATTTCGGCTTCAAAGCCTTCGGTGTCGAGCGTGATTTGATCTTTTTTAACAATGTCCGCCGTCAGATCGACAGGAAAACCAAACGTGTCGTAGAGCTTGAAAATCACCGCACCGGGCAAAACGGACTGCCCCGCATTTTTCAGCGCCGCCGTTTCGTCCTGCAAAATGCGCAGGCCCGCATCGAGCGTTTCCATGAAACGCTGCTCTTCATTGAGAATGACCTTGGTGATGTAAGGTGCCTTTTCGGCCAGATCCGGATAGGTGTATTTCATCATGTCGATGACCACCCTTGCGGCTTCGTTTAAAAACGGTTTGTCGATGCCCAGCATTTTCCCGTGGCGCGCGGCGCGTCGCAGAATGCGCCTGAGCACATAACCCCGGCCTTCATTGGACGGCATGATACCGTCGCCGATGAGGAACGTGACGGCCCGGCTGTGATCGGCAATTACCCGGATGGATACATCGTTTTCAGTATTTTTGCCGTAGGTTTTGCCGGAAAATTTTTCCACAAAGCGGATGATCGGTGTAAATAAATCCGTATCGTAATTGCTTTTGACGCCCTGAATGACGGCAGTCAGACGTTCGAGGCCCATGCCCGTGTCGATGCTGGGTTTGGCAAGCGGTGTGAGTTTTCCGGTTTCGTCGCGATCGTACTGCGTAAAGACGTTGTTCCAGATTTCCAGATGGCGGTCGCAGTCGCAAAAAACATCGCATTCGGGTCGGCCGCAGCCCGTGTCTTTGCCTTGATCGTAAAGGATTTCCGAGCAGGGGCCGCAGGGACCGGTTTCGCCCATCATCCAGAAATTGCTTTTTTCGCCCATGCGGACAATGCGCTCCGCGGGTACTTTCATTTTTTCATGCCAGATTTTAAACGCTTCGTCGTCGTTTTCGAAAATGGTGATCCAGAGCTTGTCTTTCGGCAGCTTGACGACGTCGATCAGGTATTCCCAGGCCCAGGCAATGGCTTCTTCCTTAAAATAGTCGCCGAAGGAAAAATTGCCCAGCATTTCAAAAAAAGTGTGATGACGCGCGGTGACGCCGACATTTTCCAGATCGTTGTGTTTGCCGCCGGCGCGCGCGCATTTCTGGCAGGAGACGGCTTTGGTGTAGCCGCGGTTTTCGAGGCCCAAAAAGGCGTTTTTAAACTGCACCATGCCCGCGTTGGTGAAAAGGAGTGTGGGGTCGTCTTTCGGGATGAGCGATGAACTGGTTACCCGTGTGTGTCCCTTGCCTTCAAAAAACTTGATAAAACCTTCCCGTATCGCGTCACCCGTTTTCACCATTGAACTGATCCTCCGCTTTGCTTCCCAGTTGATTTAATATCAGGCCCGGCGGGAAACCGCGTCCCATCAGGCTTTGAAATATTCTTTGTTTGTCCTTGATCTCAAAAGCGGCCTTGCTACTTTTGGCCGTTCTTTTTTTGACTAAAATGGCAATGGCTTCCTCTTGTGTCATTTCCTGCCGCGCCGTCGCTATGGCGTCGTCAATCAACCGCGGGGGGATGCCTTTTTCCTGCAGGCTGATGGCAATTTTTCGATTGCCCCAAAGTTTGTTGATTGCCAGATTCCGGGCCCACTGAATGGCAAAAGACGCGTCGTTGAGATACTTTAAATCGTGGAGTTTTTCCAGCGCTTCCTGAACGACGGCCGCGGGAAAGCCTTTATCCCGCAGTTTTTTTTCCAGCTCACGCTCTGAATGCGGCCGCATCGACAAAAGACGGTAAGCCTTTTGCTTTGCGGCCGCGAGATCCAGTTTCTTCAAAATGATTCTGTCTTTCCCTGTCTGCAAAACGTTTAACCATTATTTATGCGGCGGTGACAGCGCCTCGGCATCTTTAAATTCAACAATATCGGCCGTGATGGTTAATTTGGGTATGGAAAACAAAATCAGATACAGTGTTGATCGGTCGGTGGTTTGATTCGCCAGCGCGATGGCCCGCCCTTCTAATTTTTCATTGGTTCCCTCATACAGATCCGATTTCGCCCCTCCGTAGGTTGGGCTGAAGATGGGAATAAAGCCCAGCAGGTAAAATCCACGGCTGGTTCCCTTTGCACCCGCTTTCACGACTTTATAATTGCTTTTTGAAAGTGAAACAGCGGTGTTCGTCTGTTCATTCATGTGTCCGCTTGAAGTCGCGCAGCCTGCCAGAAGCAAGCAGAGCAATGGAACAATAAAAAACTTTTTCATGTTCATATGCCTCCGTGATTAAATATTATTTTACCGCTTGCCACTACAAAATGTCTGTCTGCACATCCTTAACGATGACGCCTACATATCATAATATCCCGCCCGGCGACAATCTTAAAAACTACGCTTCTTCAACGTCTTTGGCCACAATGCCCAGCTTCGCACGAACATCATTTTCGATGGATGCCATGACATCCGGGTTGTCTTTCAGAAACACGCGGGAATTGTCGCGTCCCTGACCCAGCCTGTCGCCCTTGTAGGAATACCAGGCGCCGCTTTTCTCAACAATGCCGTTTTCCGCGCCCAGATCCAGCACGTCGCCCTCGCGGGAGATGCCTTCACCGAAAATGATGTCGAATTCCGCTTCGCGGAAGGGCGGCGCCATCTTGTTTTTGACCACCTTGACCCGGGTGCGGAAACCGATCACATCTTGGCCGTTCTTGATGGATGTCATCTTACGGATGTCGAGGCGCTGCGATGAGTAGAACTTCAAAGCGTTGCCGCCGGTGGTCGTCTCGGGATTGCCGAAGAACACGCCGATTTTCATGCGTAGCTGATTGATGAAAATCACGGTGGTTTTGGATTTGCTGATGCTGCCGGTGAGTTTGCGCAGCGCCTGCGACATCAGTCTGGCCTGCAACCCCATCTGCGCGTCGCCCATTTCGCCTTCCAGTTCGGCCTTGGGCACCAGCGCCGCCACGGAATCCACCACCAGCACATCAAGCGCGCCGCTTCTAACCAGCGTTTCCGCAATTTCCAGCGCCTGTTCGCCCGTATCCGGCTGGGAAATCAGCAGTTCATCCGTATTGACGCCAATATTTTTAGCATAGGTAACATCCAGAGCGTGTTCCGCGTCGATATAGGCCGCAATGCCGTTTTTCTTCTGCGCTTCGGCAACCACGTGCAACGCCAGCGTGGTTTTACCGCCGGATTCCGGCCCGTAGATTTCAATCACACGGCCACGGGGAACACCGAACGTTCCCAGCGCAATATCCAGGCTCAACGAGCCTGTGGAAATGGCCGGCACATCCGCCACACGATCGGGACTGCCCAATTTCATGATCGATCCCTTACCGAACTGTCTTTCAATCTGCGTGATCGCTAAATCCACCGCTTTCGACCTGTCCATATCTGCACACATAATATCTATATCCTCCTTCTCTCTGGTTTTATGTAGCTCATAGCTTGTAGCTCATAGCTCATGGTTAAATAGTTCGTGCCTCGTCTTGCTCTTCTCAAACGAGAAAGTTATTGTTTTAGGGACTTTCTCCTTGCCCCCGGTTTTTCTTTTTCCCCTCTTTACTCGAGTGCCCTTCAGGGTAAAAGAGGGGCAGGGGGAGATTGCCTTGAAAAGGCACGTCCCCCCTCTTTTGCCTGTGCCCTTTAGGGTATAAAGAGGGGGTTAGGGGGAGATTTTCCTTTTTTAAAATCCCTCTCGATCTCCCTTTAGAAGAAAAGGGAGAAGAACAACCGTCCGAAACGAGAAGGATCTGAACCAGCATCCGTATCTGCAAACAGGCGCTCAGTTGCATTGCAATAAGCGATGGCGGAAATGTGCAGCACGCAGGCTTTTGCAGCCGCAAACAATTGCACTCCGGCAGTTGAACAAATGTGGATGTCCCTCTGCTTCGTCGATTGTTTATGTTTATTCTGCTTCGCTTCATATCGCTTCTATCTTCTATCTGTCTTCTATCAAATTACGAGCAACTTAGTATTTACAGGCGACCCTCACGGATCCCTTACAATCTCTTGATACTGGAATGATCAATCAAGGATTTCATTTGCGTAATGGCTATC
>JAWOJC010000325.1:0-6663 GCA_046484315.1 Smithellaceae bacterium
GCGCCGCCGGAAAGGTACGCCAGAGCGCCTTCTTTTGAAACCGACACATCACCGACAATGTTCTGATAGGCGGCCCCGAAAGGAACCAGCGAGCGGTAGACGGCAAAGGCAGGCACACTCAGGCAATCGCCTGAGAGCTTTTCAATGTTTTGGAACACAGGTGTTGGCGGCGCGACGGCTTCATCCCCGCCGAAAACCACGCGCGCGTGTTCCAGGGTCCGCCTCACGCCGCCCTTCATCAACAGCGACGAAAGCAGTGCGACCGACCAGCCCTGCTCGACTTCTTCTATGTTGAAGGCAACCGTCCTGCGGTCCACTCCGGCATCCAGCGCAAGCAGTCGCTGGAAACGCGCGTCTATCATCGATTGCAGACGCGCATCCGGACAATGACGCCTGAGCGCGGCTGCCGCAAGAATCAGAATTTCCACAGCCGGCAGGACCGCCTGACCCTCAAAATAATGATCGCGCCAGTAAGCCGCGATCTCAAGGGTGAAATCAAACCTGTGGTTGTTTAGATTTTGTCGGGAAACGTCTTCCATAGTTCAACCGTTTTCGGATCCACGGCCACCGGCGTGCCACTGACGTTGGCCGCGCAATGCTTTGTGAACCCGGCGCAGATCAGATGCCCCTTTTCCGCGTGCGTGACAACATAGTCGAATTGCAGTCGCACCCGCTCCAGATTCACCGGCCGCGTGTGAATGTACATCAAATCGTCATAGTAGAGAGACTGATAAAAGGTAATGCCCAGATCGATAATCGGGTAGACGTAGCCGCTCTCTTCGATTTCCTTGTAGGAATAGGCCACATCACGCATCAGCGATGTGCGGCCGAATTCGAAATAGCGCAGATAGTTGGAATGGTAAACCACCTGAGAGCGGTCGGTGTCGGCATACAGCGTCCGGTGTTGCGCGCGGTGCCATATTAATCCGGTGGTCCGATCCCGGACGTATTTTTCGTTTCCTTTATACATCTCGGGCAAAAAAGGTTTCGGTTTCATGTCATACTCCCCGAAAAACCACGCAGCAATTCGTTCCGCCGAAGCCGAACGCATTGGACAGCGCGATTTCATATTTTTGTTTACGGGCCACATTCGGCACAACATCGATATCGGAAAGTTCCGGATCAGGAAAATGATTGATCGTCGGCAGGATAATGCCTTTCCTCATCCCCTCGATCGTCAGAGCCGCTTCGATCGCCGCGGTGGCGCCCAGTGTGTGTCCCAATTGAGATTTATTGGATGAGACAGGAATGTTTTCAATTTTTTTGCCGAAGACCTCCCGCAGGCAGGCCACCTCCGTCCGGTCGCCCTTGGGCGTCGATGTTCCGTGGGCATTGATATACTGAATATCCTCAGGCTGGAGTTCCGCGTCTTCAATGGTTTCTCTGAGGGCCCGCACGATGGTGTGCGGGTTGGGACTTGTATAGTGATGCGCGTCGGATGTCCACCCCACACCCAGCACTTCGGCGCGCGGCGTCAGACCATGCGCCAAAATAGCGTCTTCGGCGGCCAAGACAATGACGCCCGCGCCTTCCGACAGGACAAACCCTTTGCGGTCGATGCTGAAAGGCCGGGAGGCCTGCGCGGGATCATGGTAGGCACGGTCGCCCGGCTGCACTTTGATCGTCGCGTTCATGTTGGCAAAGCCGTGAATCAGCTCCGGCAGAATCGGCGTGTCCGCGCCGCCGGCCAGGGCGAAATCGCAATCCCCGTCGCGGATCATGCGCGCCCCGATGCCGATGGCATGATTGCCGGATGCACAGGCGCCCTGTGGTGAAAAGATGGGGCCGGTAAACTTCAAAAGCATGCCCGCCTTGCCCGAAGGCAGGTTGGCGCAAAGGTTCGGCAGCAGATAAGGACTCACCCGAAGCGGGCCGCGGTGCTCCAGATCATGCATCGCGACGCGGAAGGCGTCTGAACCGTTGAGCGCCGAACCGATCAGGCAGGCCATGCGCGGGGCGATGGCGTCGTCCATCGTAATGCCGGCGTCCCGGAGCGCTTCCTTGCAGACGGCCATTGTGAGGATCACAAACGCCGCATTCCAGTTATACACTTCTTTCGCGTCCGTAAAATCCAACTCCAGTGGAAACCAGTCCGGCATTTCGCCCACAACATCACAGGCGGATTCCACCCTGCAGCGCGTCACTTTACGAAATCCCGCCTCGCCTTTGACCGCGCGCTTCCAGGTCGTTTCAAACGTACTGCCCAACGGCGTGGCGGCGCCGTAGCCCACCACAAATACTCTGCGATTTTTCGGTGCTCTCATGGTTATTCCATTTCCTCAGGCAACGCGCTGCAGAAGGATACAGGCATTGCAGCCTCCGAAACCGAACGCGTTTTTTAAAACAAATTCCTGCAACTGTTTTCTGGCGCCTTCTGAAACACAATCCAGCAGGATGGCCGGATCCGGATCATAGTTGATCGTCGGCAAGAGCGTCTCTTGCAGCATCCCTTCCATCGCCAGAATTGTTTCAATGGCAGATGACGCGCCCATCGCGTGGCCCATCTGCGATTTATTGGCCGACACGGGCGGGACGTTAGTACCGAAAATACGGCAAAGCGCGTCTGCTTCCACTTTATCTCCGATTTTGGTCGACGTGGCATGCGCGTTGACCGCGTGAATGTTTTCGGGCGACAATCCGGCGCTTTCCATCGCCTGTGTAATGCAGCGCTGAACCGTCGGCAGATTGGGCGCCACAAAATGGCTGGCATCCGACGTCATCGCCGAACCCGCCAGGACAAAATTCGGGGTCAGCCCGTGCGCCCGCGCGAACTCGTCGGTCGCCAGAATGATGCAGCCCGCCCCTTCAGAAACCACAAACCCTCTGCGGTTGTTAGAAAAGGGACGGCTGGCTTTTTCAGGAGGCTCCTCGGGCTGTCCTTCTTTGGGACGGTAAGCACCGTTCATCGTGGCAAAACCGGCCATAATCGGTTCCACCAGCGGAAAATCCACTGCGCCGGCGATCACCACATCCGCCAGATTGAGCCTGAGCATCATGTCGCCTATGATCATCGATGTCACGCCGGTGGCGCAGGCCGTAATCGTCGCGCTGATCGGACCGGTGGCTTTGGTCAGAATGGAAATCTTGCCGCCGACCATGTTGATGCAGGAATTGGGGTTGGCGAAAGGATGCGGCATTTTGTTTTCGGCAATAATCTGGCGATCGGCGTTTAAAATTGCATCCAGACCGCCGACGGCCGAACTGAAGGTGACGGCCACGCGCGGCGCGATATCCGGCGTGATGTCCAGGCCGCTTTTTTGCAGCGCCCGGTGAACCACCAGCAGGGCATGTTTGAAAATCGGGGACGTCCAGTGCGCCATTTCACGGGGCTGCAAAAACGGGTAAGGCTTGACGTCCACATCCGCAACCTGGCCTGCCACGCGCACAGGAAAATCCCGGGGCAGATCAAATCGCGTCAACGGGCCTATGCCGGAATCGCCTGCCGCAGCGCGACGCCATTGCGTTTCCATATCCGTTCCCAGAGAGGAAACTGCATCATAGCCCAAGATAACCGTTTTTTTCGACACGTGTGACACACCTTTTTTTGACATTGCATTGCCTGTTGGCCGATCCCGCGTTTTTGCGAGCGGTCATCATGCAAGAGCTTTCCAAAAATATCAATTATTATTTATGATTCCTGCCGGAAGTAAACAAGACAACCGACGAGCCAAAGACCGGTATGTCACGCCTTTTTCTTCAGGCGAAACGATTCTTGCGCGTTGATCTACAGGGCAAGGGCTACCACGGGATCAGACGGTAGAGTTTGGCGAACATTTCGTAGACTTCAATCCAGTTTTGCAGATCCTGTGTGCTGACAATATGTGCGCGTTTATTTACCATAATCCAACTCATGTGTGCCGCGCCGTCCTTGCAGGTGGCGCAGTCGCGCGTGGCGGAGGTGCAGCAGCGGTGAACGGTCTGCAGATCGGCCGCCCAGCGGTAAAAATGAATCAGGCGCCGCACGGGCGGATTCCGGTGATCCAGCGATTCGGTCACGGACGGACATTCACGCCAGCCGAAGCGTCTTCCCAGCATCATGCCCGAGGTGATGACCTCATGGTAATACTTGCTGGAAATGACAGTTTGCGGATAACGATCCAGCATCTCATCCATTTCAAAACGCATGTCGCGTAATTCTTCGGACCGCCAGGAAAAACCGTCTACGCCCTCGTCGTTGGAAAGCAGCTGCAGATGAACCTTCAATCCGACATCCGCAATGCGCCGGATGACCGGCTCGATTTTACCCACCTGCTTCGGTGTGACGGTATAAAGATAGTAGGTAAAGGGATCGCCTTCATAATTTTTACTGGAGATGGCAAACGTGTCCCTGCCGCGCAGAACCTTTTCGTCTTCGCCGCCGCCCCACAGGGAAATGCCCACCATCATATCGGGAAACTTGTCACGGGGAACCTTGATCAGACCGTTGGTCGCGCAGTAGGTCGGCAAACGCTTGTAGAAGGCTTCGATGCGATCCATGCACAAAGTCGGCTCGCCGCCGATGAGGATCGCCAGGTTGACGCCGCGGGTTTTTTCCCGGTCGATAAACGCTTCCCAACGACCGAGATCCATTTCTTCCGAAACATGGTGCTCTCCGGATGAAAAGAAGAAACAGCCCTTGCACCGCAGATTGCAGCGGTTGGTGACATCATAGATGGAGCTTCGAATATTGAGATTGGAGATGCGCTTATAGCGCTCATGCCAGACGGAATCCAGCAGGGAGCTGACGGTTTTCATGGGTTAAGGCCTTTTATGTTTACGCTTTGTCATTGTCGTGCGCTTCACTGCGCGGTTGGCGGCACAATGAGTCGCCCACACAGGTTTTCTCCTTTTTCGTATCCCATCACCCAGACGGCCAGATAGGTGTCGACATAGTCCAGCCAGGATTTGAAGGTATCCGCGTCACAGACATGGCGATACATGCGTGCGGTGACAACGGCGGATCCGGCGGCGTAATGACGGCAATCGGCACAATCCGTATCGGGCACGCAGCAGGCCACGGATCGGTCCCAGTTTAAATCCGTCCGGTACTGGCGGAAAGAACGCCCCAGCCCGATATCCTGCGACGCATTGCAGCGGGGATAGGAGCAACTGTAAAGATCGTGCAACCCCGCAGGCGACGTATGCGCCACGGCATTATACAGGGAAAACAAAACATGTTTCGGATAACGGCACAGCAGATCCGTCATCGCCTGACGCGTACGCCTGAGTGATCGGTCGTCATGACGCAAAGGTCCTTCGTAGCCCATAGGCGAGGAAAAGACGTTAAAGGTCAGCTTGCAATCAGCCGCGACCAGATCAGCGGCCACGTCATGCACTTCGTCGATATTTTCGCGCGTAAAGGTATAGACAAAAACCGCGCGCGGATCACGGGCATAATTTTCGATCTGCTTTTTTAAAAGATTTTTTGCTTTGCGGGTCTTGAGGCTGGTTTCATCATTGCCCCAGACGGAAATATGAAGTTTATAGCCGACCGATTCCGGGATTTTCTTAAACCCGTTGGTCGCGATGCTGCCCAGTGGCATTTCCGAATAGCAGACGTCGAGCAGTTCCGGTACCAGGGAAGGCTCCGCCCCCGCCAGCACTACATAGGTAATCCCTCGCGCCTTTTCGGCACGCATCAGATTGCGCCAGTCTTCGACATTGAGATTTTCCACGGCGAACTGCTTGTCACCTTCATAATAGTAACAGCCGTCGCAACGAATGTTGCAGCGGTTGCTCATGTCATAGGTGGATTCCCGCAGAAAGAAATATTTCCGTACTTTTTCGAAGCGCGCTTTCACGGCCGGCTCCGACAGCAGTTGGGAAAATGTCGGTCTGGAAGGTTTCATGATCTGATCGGGACTGGCTGTCATCGATTCTTAACTCCGCATTTATTCCCGGGTTGCCAATTTTTCCTCAATGTACGCACCAATCAGCCTGACCGTTTTCAGTTTCGGATAGTCGTCCTCATCAATGAGGATTTTGTATTCATCCTGCAAGACCAGCGCGATCGTCGCCAGATCCATGCTGTCGATGCCCAGCTCATCCACCAGATCCATATCCGGGCTGAATGTGTCGGCGGTGAGCCACGACAGGGCCAGCACGGCCGCGCCCGCGTACAGTGCGCCGCCCTGGCGGCCGAGTGGCCACACCTCGTTCAGGTAATCGCCGACCACGAAGGCCAGCAGGGCGATGGAGCCCGTGACGATCACGGAAAAACGCGCCCAGCCGAAGAGGAACGCCGCCGAGCGCCCGTAGGCGCGCCTGAGGAAGTGGTAATCGCCCCCGGCATGGGGATAGGCGCTGGCGAGCTCCGCGTAGCAGAGCGCGCCCACGAGGGAGATCACCCCGCCCAGCAGCCACGCGCCGAACATGACCTCCGCGCTTCCGGTCATGTCCGCCACCATCGAGGGCGCCTTGAAGATGCCCGCGCCGATGACGATGCCGACGATGAGGGCGATCACCTCGCGCAGGGCGAGGAGTCTCTGGGGGGAGCCATCGGGAGTCACCGCGCTACTTTCCCAGCATGTACAGCTGCCAGAGGTCCTTGCGGCTCATCTGCAGCATCGGGTGCAGGGCGAGCAGTCCCGTGCGGCCGATGCTTTTCTCCAGGTAATGCATCTCGGCGAACTTCTCGCGCGTCGCCTCGTCGACGGGAACGTCGAAGCCGTTCTCGCGCATCAT
>JAWOJC010000137.1:0-6095 GCA_046484315.1 Smithellaceae bacterium
TTTCAGAATGTGACTGAACTTCATATGCTCCCATGAACTGGATTCTCACCCGAAGAGGCAGACTTGTGCGTTGACGATGGCACCGTGGGCAGATATCCCGGAGACATTAATATTGTCGGCAACTGAACAGGTCGGGAACAAAAGGAAATGAGTTTAAAAGGTCATATGAAAGCAACATGCATTATGGCGATGATTCTTGTTTCCCTTTTGTTGGTCGGGTGTATGCGGTCACTGCCATCAGGTAAAGCGTTTAGCTCCGGGACTTACCGGCAAAAAATGGACATGCGATATAATCTCCTTAAACGAAGCTATCAGGTCCACGTACCGCCTTCATACGATTTGCGGAAGCCGCTTCCCCTCGTCGTTGTCATTCACGGCGCCTTTGACAATGCCTCCGGAGTGGAGAATGCCACGGGATTCAGTGAACTGGCGGATCGGGAAAGCTTTATTGTTCAATACCCCAACGGCATCAGCCTCTTCGGATTTCTGCAACACTGGAATGCCGGACATTGCTGCGGGAAAGCCGCTGCGGACAAGGTGGACGACGTCGGTTTTATAGCAAAAGCAATTGAAGATCTTTGTTCTCGGCTCAACGTGGATCGAAATCGGATTTACATGGTCGGGTTTTCTAACGGGGGGATGATGGCATATCGTTTTGCCGCTGAAAGAAGCGATCTGCTTGCTGCCGTCGCCCCTTTGGCCGCCTCAATCGGCGGGCGTGCATCCGTGAATTCGCCGGAATGGCGCATTCCCCTTCCATCGCATCAATTACCGGTTATTTCTATTCATGGAATGCAGGATGAAGACGTCCCCTACGATGGCGGTACCAGCCCGCGCCGGGGAGGAGATCGCAGTTATTGGTCCGTACCTGATTCCATAGGTTTCTGGGTGACGCAGAATGGATGCCGTGAAGCCGAGGACGAACAGGAACTGCATCAGGGTGCCGTAATACTCAAATCCTGGACAGAATGTAATGATGACAGCGAGGTTTCGCTCTATTTGCTAAAAGAGTGGGGCCATGTCTGGCCGGGCAGCGTTTTTCTCGGTTCATTGGAAAAAGGGCACCCTTTAAGAGAGTTTGAGGCGGCGGATATCATCTGGAATTTTTTTAAACGACATCACCGGTGAACGGAGCCGGGTGATAGAAAACGGCCGCTAAATCCTCAGGATGTTCGTGCAAATAAAACAGAGAACCGAGTCCCCCCATGGAAAAACCAACCAGCCATATGTTCTCATACCCCTTTCTTTTAGCAGACAGAATGCATCATCGATCGTAATTTACGGATTTTAGCATCTCCGTCAGCCACCCTTCTGAGAGCCAGCGTTCCCGGATTCGAGCGACGATTTCATCCTCCCGGGCATAAGAGAGGTGGATATCGCTTTCATATGAATAGGACAATCTCAGCGGCATGTCCGTCAGCGTAAACTGGACATTGTCCGATCCCAACCTGCCGAATCCCTTCTCTTCGGCTCGGACAATCTGTTTTTCAAACTCCGATAGGGACATCGGCATGTCGTGCCACCGATCCGGGTAGATATGCCTGCCCCAGGAAAAACCGAAAAATGCCAGGATGCGGGAATGCCCGCATGCGGTGAGCAGCTCAATGTTAGCCCTTAAATCGGACCACAACGCTTCACGATCCAGCGGGTCCGTGACCAATTCCCGATTCATCGATGGTTCCATGTCTACCCCATTTTGCCTTACAGCAGGGATTCGATCGGTGTGTGGCGCAAACCAAAAGCATCCGCAACACCCCGGTATGTCACACAGCCGCTGACGACATTGGCACCCCAGAGAATTTCACGGTTCTCCCGCATCGCCTGCCGCCAACCTCTGGTGGCGATTTCCAGCGCGTACGGAAGCGTCGCATTTGAAAGCGCCAGGGTCGAGGTGAGCGGGACGGCGCCGGGCATGTTCGTCACACAGTAGTGAACCACCCCGTCGACGGAATAAATGGGATCCTTGTGAGTTGTGGGCCGGCTTGTTTCAAAACATCCGCCCTGATCAATGGCGACATCAACCATGACGGCGCCTTTTTTCATGGTTTTGACCATGGACCGTGTAACAAGTTTTGGCGCCCGGGCTCCATGAATGAGAACGGCGCCGACCACAACATCCGCCTGCATAATCAGGTTTCGAAGATTCTCCGGTGAGGAGAAGAGGAGAAAACAGTTGGGCGGCATCACATCACTTAAGTACCGGAGCCGATCCAGATTCGAATCTAGAAGATACACTTTTGCGCCTAATCCGCAGGCCATTTTCGCAGCATTGGCGCCCACGACACCGCCTCCGATAATCAGCACCGTCCCCGGATCCACACCCGGCACGCCGCCCAAAAGGATGCCGCGCCCGCGGTGTCCCATTTCCAGATATTTGGCGCCTTGCTGTATCGCCATACGACCGGCGACTTCACTCATCGGCGTCAGCAACGGCAGTGCGCCGTTATCCTGCTGGATCGTTTCGTAGGCGATGTTTATGGAAGCGGTCTCCATCAACGCGCGGGTCAGCGTCTCGTTTGCGGCAAGGTGAAGGTAGGTGAACAGGATCTGCCCGGGCCGGATCATTTCCCATTCTATCGGCTCCGGTTCTTTGACATGCATGATCATCCGGCTCCGCTCATAAATTTCCGCGGGAGTTTCCATGATTTCCGCACCGGCCTTTGTGTATGCGTCATCCTCGAATCCGCTGCCGTGCCCGGCCCCTCTTTCGATCAGAACCGTATGCCCGTGATGCCGCATGACCTCGACACCGCCCGGTGTCATCGAAACGCGGTTTTCCTCTATTTTTGTCTCTTTCAGGATGCCGACGATCATTTGCCTCTCCGTCTTTGGGTTTTCCCAAGCTCAATATTTGACAATTTAGCAAAAAAGCAATTTTCTCTCGCCAAGCCGCCATGATCGCAAAGGAAAAATATTACAATAAAGCGGCTATCTTTGCGAGCTTTGCGTCTTTGCGAGAAATTAAGATTTTTATACGTCCATCATGTGTTGCCTACTAAAAAATACAGTTGCATGCACCCTTCCACCATTATATGCGAATCGACCGATATCTTTCAATAAAACAATATAGTGTCCATCCGGAAACAACCATTCCCGAATGGACGCGATCAGCCGTCAGCTTTCAGTCATCAGCTTAAAACATAGAAAAACAATTCATTAGGCTGAACGCTGACTGCTGATAGCTGAAAGCACCATCCAGAAATATTAATTTCTGGATGGACATAATCTAAGTCCATCATTTCATTCGCGCCTGTCACCCCTTTCATATTAAGCGCGGCTTGTTACCGGATGACAATGGTGGTAAAAGCTACGCCTTATGGAAAATAATGTAGAAACTTCAAAAACAATGAGGACGCGAGTTTTTGCAACCCTCTTTGTCTCAATATTTGCCAGTGTCGCGGGCGTCGGAATCGTCGTTCCGCTGCTACCGGTGTATGCCGGTGATCTCGGGGCCAGTGGAATATATATCAGCCTCATTTTCGGCTCTTTCTCTCTCTCCAGGACTTTCCTGTTGCCATATTTCGGCAGGCGCTCCGACATCGATGGAAGAAAACCGTTTATCGTTTGGGGACTTCTCTGCTATGCGCTGATTTCGTTTGCATTTTTGTTTTTCAAGTCGGTGAATGCCCTGATCGCCATTCGCTTTCTTCAAGGCATGGCTTCCGCGATGATCCTGCCCGTTGCCCAGGCGTATGCCGGGGATTTGACACCTGAGGGCAGGGAAGGGTTGAGCATGGGTCTTTTCAATATGTCGATTTTTACCGGCTTGAGCTTAGGGCCTCTGATGGGCGGCTTTATCAAAGACAGCTTCAGCCTCGGTGCGACTTTTTTTTTCATGGGGGGACTTTGCGCATTCGCTTTTTTTCTCGCCCTATTCATGCTGCCGCCCAAGCATCTTGAAATCGTTACGCACAGAAACCGGACACCGGCATCCTGGAAACACCTGTTGGCGGACCGGATGATCTTCGGACTTTTTGCCCTCAGATTTGCTTACACCACATGTATCGGAATCATCTGGAGTTTTCTGCCGGTGTATGCCCACGACGCTTTTTCCATGTCAAGCACGCGGATCGGGTTTTTGCTGACGCTTGGCGTGTTCATCTCCGGGTTGCTTCAGATGCCCATGGGTGCGTTGGCGGATCGCCGGAACAAGACGGCCATGATCCTTGTCGGCGGTACTATTGTCACATACGCCATCGCTTCCATGAGATGGTCGAACGGTTTTGCCGATATTTTCCTGGCGAACTGCCTGTTCGGTCTCGGCGGCGGAATTTGCATGCCGGCCCATATGGCCCTTTCGGTCAAATCCGGAAAACAGGCCATGGCAATGGGATCGATCATGTCGATCATGACCGTAGCACACAGCCTCGGGATGATGGGTGGATCATTGATCGCCGGTCTGATTACCGATTTGTCGGCGGTATATTTTGCGTTCACCTGGGGGGCTTTTTTCATGGCGGCGGGGGTGATCATATTTGCTTTAAGCGCTGCTGGGACAAAACCCTGCCCTTGATGACCTGCCGGACCGATCGGCTTCGATATCGGTATCGTGATCGCACGGCGTCCCGCACCCGCGGCAGTCACCGGGGCCATATTATATTGAAGCCGTAAATATTTTTTATTATATAGATGCGGGAAACACATCAGGGAAAAGGCGAAGAGTCATGACCGCCCGGATCGAAAGACGGCATAACAACTCTTCGTTTTGAAAAATTCAACAATCCTCGAAAAACAGCATGAGGCCGTCATGTCCCCTCGCGACACCCGCAAAAGAGAAAATAAATACCACGCATTGTTTAAAAAAATGCTGGAGGGCTGTGCCATCCATGAGATTATTTGCAATGAAAAGGGCGTTCCGGTTGATTACCGCTATCTTGATGTAAACCCTGCCTTTGAAAAAATAACGGGCTTTAGCGCGATTGATGTTGTCGGTAAAACCGCTTTGGAAAAGACGCCGGACATAGATCCTTTTATTATTGAGACATATGGAACCGTTGCGCTGACGGGAAAACCGATCACCTTTGATTTCTACAATAGAATCACGGACCGTCACTTCGTGATTTCCGCCTATCAACCGCAAGAGAGACAATTTGCATGCGTTTTTCAGGATGTAACGGAGCAAAAGCAGGCCGAAAAAGCACTGCGGGAAAGCGAGCAGAAATTCAGAGTCATCGCGGAAAATCAAATTGCCGGTATCTTCATAACGCAGAACAGGAAAATAGTGTATGCCAATGACCGCCTGGCTGAAATGCATGGATACCGCAAAGAGGAAATATTGGGCAAGCCTTACTATATTCTCATTCATCCGAGTGAGAGGAAAACAATTAAAGCAAGAATGCAGCAACGACTCATGACGCCGGCGAAACACTGGCAGCGCTTCAAGGTTCTGAGACTCAAGAAAAATGGAGAATCGTTTTGGGGCGGGCTTTTGGCTACGAGGGGGTCATATAACGGCAAACCCGCCATTGTCGGATCAATTATGGATATTTCAAAGACGATACAGGCTGAGGAGGATCTTAAAAAAGCCCGTGATGAGTTGGAAACTCACGTGCAAGAGCGCACCAAAGCATTACAGAAAGCGAATGATGAGTTGAATGAAAAAACAAAGAATCTGGAAGATCTCAATATCGCCCTTAAAATTCTCCTGGATAAGAGAGAAAAAGACAAGGAAGAGAATGGAGAACAAATTCTGCTCAATGTAAAAGAATTTTTAATCCCCTATGTAATGGAATTTAAAAAAGGCCCGCTGACTGAAAGGCAGGTCAATTATTTAACCCTTCTTGAATCGGGATTACAGGAAATAATATCGCCGTTTGCCCACAGGCTTGCCTCCCGGTATATGCATATTACACCAAGGGAGATGCAGGTTGCCAATCTGGTGAAGGAGGGAAAAACATCCAAGGAAATTGCCGCAATCCTATTCACAACGGAAAGAACGGTTGTGGCTCATCGTGTCAACCTCAGGAAAAAGTTCAGCTTGAAAGAGAAGTCAAACCTGAGAACTTATTTATTGTCGCTTAAATAAAATGGTCTCGTAAAAAGTCTGAATTAGCCACAAAGGCACAAAGTCACAAAGAAAAACAATTTAATATTAG
>JAWOJC010000189.1:0-2934 GCA_046484315.1 Smithellaceae bacterium
CTCAACTCCACGCGTCTGGGCTGTTCGGCAGGCGCCCTGGGTCTTTCCGGCGCCATCCTGGAGGCTTCAGCCAAATACGCGACAGAGCGCTGCCAGTTCGGAAAACAGATCGGCAAATACCAGCTCATTCAGCAGCAGGTGGCGGACATGAAAGTCGGACATGAAACGCTGGCGGCGCTGGTTTACAAAGCGGCGTGGCTGAAGGACAAGGGTCTTCCCAATGTCATGGAAACCTCCATGTCCAAGCTCTACGGCGCGAAAGTCGTGGTCCATGACGCCAACGAATGCATGAAACTCTACGGGTCATTCGGCTATTCCGATGAATACCCCTGCGGGCGCTTCCTGCGCGATTCCAAACAGTTTGAAACACTCGAAGGAACGTCCAATATGCACACAATGATTGTCGCTAACGCAACGATGGGCTTTGCCCAGAACCGGGTGTAACCAAACGCAATGCAAAAAATCCGGCTCTCTCGTGATCGTGGAGAGAGCCGGGTGTTTTTTTCAGTTGGCCGAGCGTCCCCGGCATCTTCCCTGCCTTGTTTTCAGGAGGGACATTGCTGAAAAACGTCTCTTAGGAGGAGCAAAGCATGAAGCGGTATTTTGAGAAAATGGATCCCCTGGGAAAACCGCTGACGACAAAGCAAATCGACGGCATGCGGGAA
Organism: Smithellaceae bacterium; assembly: GCA_046484315.1. GTDB lineage: Bacteria > Desulfobacterota > Syntrophia > Syntrophales > Smithellaceae > UBA8904. Next base: position 666 of record JAWOJC010000189.1, read on the forward strand.
AATTGCGCCAAGCTCGAAGAGATCATGACAACAATCGACGCGGAAGTCGAACGCATCAAGAACGTCGGCGTTCCATTAAAAACACTTCACGAGCGAGGCGAAATGAGCGTCTGGGAACGCATCGACTATCTGGTCGATCCCGGAACCTTCTGCCCGCTGCACAGCATCTTTGATCCCGAAAGTGAAGAATCCGGCAGCACAGGCGTCGTAGACGGCTTGGCGCGTATCCATGGCAAGTGGTGCATTCTGATCGGCTTCAACAACAAATGGATGGCAGGCGCCTGGATTGCCGGACAACCGGACAACAACCTGCGCGTGACCGACATCGCAAAAATTCTGAACATTCCGCTGGTGTGGCTGGTAAACTGCTCGGGCGTAAAGCTGCCGGAACAGGAGAAAATGTACGCCAATCGCCGTGGCCAGGGCACCTGCTTTTTCCGCCACGCGGAGCTTGAGCAGATGGGCATCCCGGTCATCGCCGGCATCTATGGCACCAATCCTGCCGGCGGCGGCTATCAATCCATCAGCCCGACGATTCTGCTCGCGCATAAGAAGGCCAACATGGCTGTCGGCGGCGGCGGCATCGTCAGCGGCATGTCGCCCAAGGGATCGTTCGACGAAGCGGGAGCCGAAGAGATTATACACGCCACAAGGCATTTCAAATCCGTCCCGCCCGGCAGCGTAAACGTGCATTACGACGTCACAGGGTTTTTCCGTGCGGTTTTTGATGAGGAGACACAGGTCCTCGACGCGATCAAGGACTATATGGACGATCTGCCCGCTTACAATCCAAGGTTTTTTCGCGTTGCCGAACCGGTTGCGCCGGCCTATTCTCCATCGGAAATCGCCTCGATTATTCCCGTCAACAAAAAGCGTGTGTATGATTTTGAACAGATCCTGGCGCGGCTGGTGGATGGCTCCGAGCATCTGGAATTCCGCCCAGGTTTCGGCCCGGAAATCTATTGCGGCCTGGTGAAAGTCGATGGCTATCTCATGGGCGTGATCGGCAACCGCCAGGGCATATTACCCGACTATCCCGAATACACAGGCGAGTATATGGGCGTGGGCGGAAAGCTTTACCGCCAGGGCTTGATCAAGATGAGCGAGTTTGTCACGCTGTGTTCCCGCGACAAAGTGCCGATGATCTGGTTTCAGGACACCTCCGGCATCGACGTGGGCGACATCGCGGAAAAGGCCGAGCTTCTGGGTCTGGGACAATCGCTGATTTATTCGATTGAAAATTCAAAACTGCCGATGATGCTGGTCGTGCTGCGCAAAGGCACGGCGGCGGCACACTATGTTTTGGGCGGCCCCACGGCCAACAACAATAATGCCTTTTCTCTGGGAACCGCCACCACTGAAATCAATGTCATGCACGGCGAAACGGCCGCCGCAGCCAGTTACGCGCGCCGTCTGGTCAAGGAAAAGGACGCGGGCAAACCGCTGGGCCCCGTCATCGACAAGATGAACGAGATGGTCAGGCACTATGATGAAACGTCCGGTCCCTTCTTCTGCGCGAAGAAAGGCTTCGTGGATGAAATCGTGCGCTATCATGAACTGAGAAACTATCTGGTGGGCTTTGCCAACTGCGCTTATCAGAATCCGCGCGCGATCTGCCCGCAGCATCAGATGATTCTCCCGAGAATCATCCGCTCGCAGATCGTCAAGGGCCTGGAAAGACCGAAGTAAGAGGACGTAGCCGTTTGACAGATGTTTCCGTAGCTTTTATTTGCGACAGCACGTATGTCCTGCCCACAGGTGTCGCGGTTACGTCCTTAATATGTAACCGGAAGCCCGATACTGTCTGCGACATTTACATCATAGCCAGTAATCTGACACAGGCAGACATTGCAACTTTTCGCGCATTCACGAAGCAGGACGTGAAAATCCATATCATCGAAGCGTCTTCTGAAAAATACCGCAATGCCGAGCATTTCGGACATATTTCCACTGCTACTTATTTGAAATTTGAACTGCCGGACCTGCTTTTGGATCTGGATAAGGTCTTGTATATTGACGGAGACGTGATCATACAGAATGATCTGGCAGAACTGTTTAATACAAACATTGAAAATTATGATGCGGCCGCGGTGAAAGATATCGGACTGATCCATAATGTTCACAATATCAAAAACTATGTCAACACCGGCGTCCTCCTGCTCAATCTGAAGCGACTGCGCAATCAGCACGTATCGGCTGCATTATTGGAAACGGCAACATCCGCCAAAGACATTCATTTCATGGACCAGGATTGCTTTAACATCGTTTT
>JAWOJC010000244.1:0-14622 GCA_046484315.1 Smithellaceae bacterium
CCCTGCGCGATCTTTCACGCGGTCGGCGACTGCGTCATGCCGAAAGAAGGTATCTTTGTTCGTGTCCTGATGGAAGGACACATCTCTGTCGGTGATTCGATCAGCATCGTTTTGTGAAATATGCAGACCATCCTGCCCTACCCCGACTTTAAAAATCCCTGCTGGCGCTGGATTACCGCCGCCTGGGCAAGCAGCGTGTCGAATGGCTGTGGCGGGGCTAACGCAACAACAAAAAGAAGATGAGCACTTCAGGACCGGTTTTATATCCCCCCTGTTTCGGCCGCGCGGATTTTCACACCGCCCATCGCTCCAATCTGCTGCGGAAGGACTGCGCTTTTCGTTTTTATCCTCTTGAAAATCGTTAGATCCATTTCAGAAGGCCTGCAAATACTATCATCATCAGGGCATCCACAACAAACAGCGAACCGATCACCGCGCGCTGCACTTTCGGCGTCCAGTCGTAACACAAAAACGACACCACGAAGAAAGGAATGTAAACCGTGATGAACACTGGCAGCGCACCCCACCAGGGATAGATCCAGTGAAAGGCAGGGGTCATGGCCAGGAAAATTTCAATGCCCGAAAAAAGGGCCGCGTTAACCACCGCAAAAAAAATTCGATTGTTAATCCCCAGGATCTTTTGCTTCGGGTCCTCCGGAAGAATTTTTGAGAGCACCAGCCCGGCCACTGAGAACATCAGGCTCAGTTCAATGCCGACACCAACCAGAATCAGAAAGGATGTACCGGCAGGCACGGTCCAAAGCGCGTGCCCGCTTCCATACTGGATGAGCGCGTTGGCAATCTCAAATAACCAGTGGACCAGGTAAAGCGAAAGTCCCGCGGCGACGCCCCTCCAGTTTCGCTTACTGATTTCGTTGGTGTAGACGTAGATGACCAGCGCCAGAAGCGGAATCACATACCATTGAAATGGATCCGGACTGCGCAAAATACTGAGGGCTTGCTGGGTTAATTCGGGCTGATTCATAAGGCCTCCTTTTTTGGTTGCGGTTGAATGTTTCCCTCCGACACGGCAGGTTGTGAACGAGTGGCCCCTCGTCAAAGACCCCGCGTTTAAGACAAAACAGTCAATAGCATAAAAGAGAAGCAAAGAAAATTAGTGATTATGCGCGAAACAGAAAGCTGCAGACAGGCGACTTTTACGGGCCACCATGGCAACGAATAATTGATTTGACAATCCCCCCGGAGAATATTATCAATCCAGTCCCAATCATTGGCAAGCGGATGAAATCCATTTGAAGGAGTGCATATATGAACAAAAGACTGGAAAACAAAGTGGCGGTGATTACCGGTGGAACCAGCGGCATCGGAGAGGCAACCGCCGAAGTCTTCGCGTCCGAGGGCGCAAAGGTTATTATCGCGGGACGCTCGGAAGAAAAAGGCGCGGCCATTGCCAAGCGGTTAGGCGATAATGTCATCTACCAGCGCACCGATGTGATGGTGGAAGCGGACATCAAAGCGGTCATCGATCTGGCCGTGTCCCGTTTCGGCAGACTCGACTGCCTGTTTAATAATGCGGGCGGCCCGGATCGCGGCACACTTGAAACCGTCACCCCTGAGGATTTCAACTTCAGCATGAACCTGCTTTTGGGCGCGGTTGTTTTCGGGATGAAGCATGCCGCGCCCGTCATGAAGGCCCAGGGTTCGGGATGCATCATTAACAACTCCAGCGTTGCAGCCATCCGCATGAATCAGGGCGGCTACCTCTATACAGCGGCTAAAGCGGCCGTCACGCATATCACCCGTCTGGCGGGAACCCAGCTGGGGCCTTCCGGCATCCGGGTCAACAGCATTTCACCCGGCGCAATCGCCACGCCGATTTTCTGGGGCGGATCACAGGTTTCCAACACGATGTCCGAAGAGCAAAATCAGCGCAAAATGGAAAAACTGAAAAACTCACTGGCCAAGGCCACGCCCCTTCCCCGCGCAGGCCTCGACAAGGACATCGCTTACGCGGCTCTTTATCTGGCCTCCGATGAAGGCAGCTTTGTCAACTGCCACGACCTCGTGGTGGACGGCGGCAGGACATCCCTTTTCCGTGAAGGCGCGTAGGGGCAGCTCGTAGGTCATAGCTCATGGCTCATAAGTCATGAGTCATGTTTGCTGACCGTTCCCTGCGTTCCCGACAATGTCATCGCAGGGAACGGTTCGTAAGTCCGGCGTATGCCGGATCAAACCGTTCCCTACATTTTTCGTGATTCTGTTTGAGAATTTTTCCTATCAGGCTTTTGGGCATCGCCTCAATGATAGCGACTTCCTTCGGGACAAAAAACCGCTTTCGCCGAGACTTCCGGCTGTCCACAGCCTCCTCCATCACCCTCGGGCCACGAAGGACGATTTCACTTTCCTTCCCTTGCGGCGCGTCAGCACCTTTGTCGGGATATCTTACAGCAGCGATATTTCTTATATAGCAATAAAATCGATAGGATAATAAGGCGATTTGATGGAAGGGTATTTTGTTGAATTGTTTCTACTGTCGGGTTTTTTTACAAATTTAAAAGGCACAGCATGGTGACGCCTGGGACAAATATAGTGTATTACGATTTATCCATATTATTACCGTAATGTTGGAATATTGATATAAAACAATAGCACATCTGGCATACATGTTGCTGATATTGCATTAATTATGAAAATGAATAGGCACTGAGTTGCCATAGTAAGGAGATTTAAAATGAAAAAATACTTAGCGACGATTATGGTGTTATGTGGTCTGCTGATTATCGTTGGCAATTCTTGGGCATTGCCGATTACGCCGGATACGCTTCCGCGATGGACGGGCACGAATAACGACAATATGAACGCCTCTGAAATTGCTTCTTATGTAGGATACAATGGCACATTGAGCGAGTTGTATAAGCAGAATGTTGGAGAAGGATCTGACAGTGGTAATTTTGCTGCATCCTATGAAACATCATTTTACAACACTCCGGACGATCCTAAGGATGCGACCATTACACACGTGGTTGGTAGCGCATACATTACTGGATTACCCCTTTATCTCTACGTGAAGGATGGCAATCATGACCCAGCATTTTACATTTTTGATATCACTAATGTCTGGAATGGCACTGACACTATCTATCTGACTGATTTCTGGCCCGGTCGGGGCGCCATTTCTCATGTAACCATTCTGGGTAAAGTATCTGCCGTTCCGGAGCCGGTCACGCTGATTCTTCTTGGATTGGGTCTTTTGGGGGTTGCGGGTTTCCGCAGAAAAAAATAGTTTCATCATCTTTACTAAGTCAAAAGGCGGGTCTGATTTTTTTAGCCCCGCCTTTTTTAATTTGTGCGCCTGACGGATTATCACTGCCGGGAGCTAGATAACGATTCCTGACGACGCAAGGCTTCATCACGCTTTCTCGATTGAACGAAAAAAAAGAGCCATTTCACTTTTCAATGAAACGGCTCTTTTTCAAAATAAATAAATGCAAATCAGACTATTTGACCGCGTCTTTCAAACCCTTGCCGGCTTTGAAAACCGGAACTTTCTTGGCGGCGATCTTGATGGCTTCACCCGTCTGGGGGTTTCTGCCTTTGCGGGCCTTTCTCTTGGTTACGGAGAAGGTGCCGAAACCCACCAGCGTTACGCTGTCGCCTTTTTTCATGGCTTTCTGGATTGCCGCGAATGTCGCGTTAACTGCAGCATCCGCCTCTTTCTTGGTAGAAACCACTTTTGCCACTTCTTCGATCAAATCTGCCTTGTTCATTGCTCACCCCTTAAAATATTTTATTTTGAAAAACAGATGGCGCAAAATAACCCTTCTTGAAAAAAAAATCCACCTTTTTTTCACATTTTTATTTTTTGTAAACCCTTGCCCCGAGCCTGCTTCTTGAACTTTTTCGCCCCGAAGATAAGGTCCTGCTTCTGAATGAAGACTTCAGTGTCGGGCGGCACGGAGTGTGTGAGCCATACGTTTCCACCGATTACTGACCGGGCCCCCACCACAGTCTCGCCACCGAGAATTGTCGCGCTGGCATAGATAATCACGTCGTCTTCAATGGTCGGGTGACGTTTTTGATTTCGGAGTCGTTTGCATTCCGCGCGACTCAAGGACAGAGCGCCCAGCGTCACGCCCTGATAGATGCGCACCCGGTCGCCAATCATACAGGTCTCTCCAATGACCACACCGGTGCCGTGATCGATAAAGAAACTATCACCGATATGAGCGCCAGGGTGAATGTCAATGCCGGTGCGGCTGTGCGCGTATTCTGTCATAATGCGCGGCATGAGCGGAATATTGAGATGATAAAGCTTGTGCGCAATCCTGTAGACCATCATGGCCCAGACGCCGGGATAGCTGAAGATGATTTCATCATAGCCTTTGGCCGCCGGATCCCCATCGAGTGCGGCCCGGATGTCCCAGGCCAACCTGTCGCGCAAGGCGGGCAGTTCACGGAGAAATTCCACGGCCAACTGATGGCCCCACTTTTCGCAATGCACACAGGGGCGGTTATGGCGGATACAATCGTGACGGATTGCCAAAATGATCTGTTCGGCAAGGATTTCGTAAAGCGACGTCACCTGCTGGCCCAGATAATATTCGAGATTGGTGGCATCCAGACGCGTGCGAATGAAATAACCCGGATAAAGGATCAGCGCCAGACGGCGCAGGATATCGATGATCGCCTCGCGATGCGGAATAGGCTCGGCGCTTACATGGTCAAAACACCCTGCTTTGCTGCATGAGGAAACCAGCGCATCAACAATATCCGGAATCTCATCGCGATACTGTTTGGCCGATTTTATTTCGTTTTTGCATTTGTCCGCGTTTGTCCCGGATCGCTTCATGAGGCTTCTCTTATCCTTGGATTACTGTGTCACGCACGTCTGGCCCGCCTGACTCCAGAAAGGCGACATACCCCGCAGCCGCTCAATGATGGCCGGCATCTTCTCTATGACAAAATCAATTTCCGCTTCGGTGTTGTAAACGCTCAGACTGAAACGGACGGATCCGTGCGCCATGGTAAACGGAACGCCCATCGCGCGCAGCACGTGAGAGGGCTGCAGCGACCCGGACGTGCAGGCCGATCCGGAGGAGGCGCAGATGCCCAGTTCGTTCATCAAAAGCAGGATCGCCTCGCCTTCGACATATTCAAAACTGATGTTGGTGGTGTTGGGCAGGCGATTCGTTATATCACCGTTAACACGACTTTGCGGAATCCGCGCCAAAAGTTCCCGTTCCAGCTTATCGCGCAGATGTTTGACCGCCGTGCTTTCTTTTTCCAGGTTGTTGGCCGCCAGTTCGCAGGCCTTCCCCAAACCGACAATACCTGCCGCGTTCTCCGTGCCCCCGCGTCGTTCATTTTCCTGATGACCACCGATCAGAAATGGCGAAAATTTCGTTCCCCGCCGGATGTAAAGCATGCCGATCCCCTTGGGCGCGTGCAGCTTGTGACCGGAAATAGAAAGCATATCAATACCGTTTTTCTGCATGTTGATCGGAATTTTTCCAGCCGCCTGAACCGCGTCGGTATGGAACAAAACACCCTTTTCACGCGCCAGATGCGCGGCCTGTTCCACCGGAAACAATACGCCGGTTTCATTGTTGCCCCACATCAGGCTGACAATGGCCGTATCCGGCGTTAGATTCTTTTCAAGATTCTCCAGGTCCAAAATCCCGTTTTTGTCCACCGGCAATTCGGTGATCCGATAGCCCTGGGCCGCCAGGTGCGCGCACAGCGCGCGAATGGCCGGATGCTCCACCCTGCTGATAATAATATGTTTTTTATCCGGTTGCGTCATCAGCGCCGAGCGGATGGCGGCGTTGTCGCTTTCGGTGCCGCAGCTGGTGAAAACGATTTCTTCGGGCATCGCGCCGATCAGCGCGGCTGCCTGTTCACGTGCGGTGCGGATATAGCGGCCCACCTGGCCGCCGAAGGTGTGCATGCTCGAGGGATTCCCGTAATATTCCGTAAAAAAGGGCAGCATCGCGTCTAGCACCTCCAGTGCAACTTTTGTGGTGGCATTGTTGTCCAGATAAATTGTCGTCATTTGGAAACCTCCTCCACGGTGATGTCCGGCGAAACCATTTCCTTTAAACGATGCTCAACAAAATGCTTGAGGGTAATGTCGGCCGCCTTGCAGGTTGCACAGGCGCCCCGGGTTGCCACAAGCACACGATCACCAATGATGTCGATAATATCGATGTCTCCGCCGTCCTGCCGAAGCGACGGACGGATCTCGCGTTCAATGGTTTCTTCGATCATCTTGATTTTCTGAAGATTCGTCAGTTTCGGTTTTTCCTGTGGATTTGCCTCGGCCCTGACACTCTCGATAATCTGCGCGATCGCATCCTGGCAGGCGCCGCAGCCGCCACCCGCTTTGGTGTAATTGGTGACATCTTCAACGGTAAGAAGGTTGTTCTCCCGGATTGCCCGCTGAATTTCTTTATCCGTCACGCCGAAACATTCACAGATAATTTTCGCGCCGGCTTCCATCGCCGGCGCGCCTTTATAATTCTCAATGGCTTTTTCCAGGGCCTGTTTGCCCATCACGGAACAATGCATTTTTTCATCGGGCAAACCGCCGAGAAACTCAGCGATGTCCTGATTCGTAACCTTGATGGCCTCGTCAACGGTCATCCCCTTGATCATCTCTGTCAGCGCCGATGAGGACGCGATGGCGCTTGCGCAACCGAATGTCTTGAATCTGGCATCTTTAATCCGCTTGTTTTCATCCAGCTTAAATGTCAGCTTTAGGGCGTCTCCGCAGGCCAGCGAACCGACTTGCGCCTCACCATCCGGATTTTCAACCTCCCCGACATTGCGCGGATTGAGAAAATGTTCTTTCACTTTGTCCGTATAATCCCACATAAGCGCTCCTTTTGTTAATCATGAAACTGTTGCTTTTTTTAAGACGAAATCATACTAAATGCAAGCTCTTTAATAGTGTTTTTCCCGGCAAACGACCCACCGGCTTCGCGATCATAAACCGATGCGTCAATATACTTTGCAACACGCTGTAATTTAATGGAATACTAAGTCGCATAGCGGCCGGGATCCTGTTTGCCATTCATGAGGAAGGAGCAGTCAGGCAGCGGCGGGCCGCCCCGTGGCCAACGTGCGGACAAACGATAGAACTAAAAAGTAAAGAGAATCAGCATAGGGGATTTCGGCTGGGATTTGACGGCCGTTTTCCACTCTTTGAGGTCGATATAGCCGTCTTCGCTTTTATCAATGGTTTTAAACTGCTTTCGGGCGGCTTCTCTGAACTCTTCTTTGAGAATTTTTCCGTCATTGTCGGAATCTGTTTCCTTGGTGAACTTTTCCGCATCTATTTTCCCGATCGACGAAATTTCTTCACGGGTTAAAGTGCCGTCCGCGTTTTGGTCGTGCTTCGCAAAGGCTTCGTCCACGGCATCCATATACTCATGTTTGCTGATTTTACCGTCGGCGTCCTTATCTACTTTTTTAAACAGATCATCGGCGGCATACGCAAACGCCACTGTTAACACCAAAATCACCAAAACCGTGAAATTTTTTTTCATAATTATCCTTCTTTAGAAATCCCTGGGAAGCTCTTCGAGTTCTGCCAGAGAAAACACCGGACCGTCGGAGCAGACATATTTGTAGCCGACATTACAGCGCCCGCATTTACCGATTCCGCATTTCATGCGCATTTCCAGCGACGTCAGAATGTTTTCTTTGGAAAAACCCAACTCAAAGAACACCGGCAGCGTGAATTTAATCATGACAGGCGGGCCGCAGATAACCGCCACCGTGTTTTGCGGCGATGGCGCGACATCCTTGCACACTGCGGGAACAAAACCTTCCCGACCCCTCCAGGTATCATCGCCCTTATCAACGGTGATAATCGATTTGATGTCGTCTCTTTTTTCCCAGGCAGCGAGTTCATCTTTATAAAGAAGCAGACCGGGCGTTCTCGCGCCGTAGATCACGGTAATATCTCCGAAGCGCGAACGGTTGTCCTTGTGCAGCATGTAGTTGATAAGCGACCTTAGGGTGGTGAAAGCAAAGCCGCCGCCCACGACCACAATGTTCTTCTTCTCCAGAAATTCAATCGGCCAGGAATTGCCCAGAGGCCCGCGCAGCCCGATTTTCGCGCCTTCATCCATATCGTGCAATGCGGCGGTGACAAGTCCCGGCACAATGGTTCCGGCTCTCTGCACGGTGAATTCCACGTAACCGTCCTGTGTGGGCGAGGAGGCGATACCGATGGGGGATTCTCCCTTTCCATAAATCGAAAGCTCGGCGAACTGGCCGGGCAGATACTTGAAACCGGCTTCGTCTTCCTTATTCAGAAAGGTAAAACGGAATGTCTTGATATCGTGCGTATCTACCTCGTCGATGATGCGGGATATTTCCACCGGTACGGGGATGTATGGATTGCTAGAGCTCATGGTCTTTCCTCAAATCAATTATTTGCTTGGTCAAAACATTCTCCGGATAAAGCCGATTTGACTTCAGGCCTTAATCGCCTCATCCACAATGGAGAAAATGTCGATATTCACCGGACAATGTTTCGTGCAGCGGCCACAGCCGACACAGGAGATCACACCGTACTTTCTAACATGGTACGAATACTTGTGATTGATTTTCTGCCGCAATCGCTGAAATACCTGCGTTCGCGGATTGTGGCCGCTGGCCTCCAGGGTAAAGTCCGTAAACATGCATGCATCCCAGACCCTGCGCCTGGTGCCTTTGTTGAAAAGCGTCTCGTCACAAATATCAAAACAGTAACAGGTGGGACAAACAAACGTGCATACCCCGCAGCTCAGACAGGCGGCGGAGGCTTTCTGCCAGAAATCGCTGTTGTGAAAGAGGTCTTCTAATTTTTTAGCGATGCTCTTATCATCCACGCAGGTAAATCGCGTTTTGAAATCACGTCCCCGGACAACGACCTCCTCAAAATACTTTTCTTCATCCGCTGATGCATCTGCAAGTGAGTTCAATTCGGCCAGAAGCTTTTCGCCTTTGGCGGTGATGCCTTTGAGCAGCAAATCTCCGTCTTTTTTGATCATGAAAATATCGCTGCCTTCGGGATCTGCGGCGCCAATGCCCAGCGTCTGATAGAATTCTTCCGCGGCGGCGGGCACGTCCGGATCAAAAGCATAGCCGAAAATGGTGGTCGCCTCTCTTCTTTTCTGCCAGTAGGGATCGACAGCACCGGTACCGGAAAAATGAATATCCATGATTTCAAAACTTTTCACATCACAGGGACGCACACCGAAGAGAAAGGTCGGTTTCAGATCAAGTTCAACCGCAACGGCATCCAGAATGGACTTGCCTGTCTGATACCGGACAAAATCCTCGGTATGGGGAAAGAAAGCCGCCTTCGGAGAGAGAATAGTATTGTGAAAGTTAAAATCTACCTGATTGGCGTCGGAAATTTCCCGGAAATTGAAGCCGGCGGCTTCTTTTACGGGCGCAAGCAGCGTTCCCTTTTCGATCAGCGAAGCGGCCAGAACGGATATTTGATTAATGGCTGTTTTCTTCAACACAAAAGAACTCCTTACTCCAAAATTTTATCGGAATCGTCAACCCGGAAATTCACCAGTGCGGGTTTATCTTCAATACGCATGCCCGCAGCCTGACCGAACATTTCCTCACACTCCTTGGCTACCTTCTTATGGAACAGATACAAAGGAATATCCACCGGACAGGCGCGGGAGCATTCACCGCAGTCAATGCAGCGTCCGGCCAGATGGTGAAACCGGGTCAGGTGATACATCATGTTGCCTGCGGAATCGGGTGATTTATCTCCCCACTTGGGCTTGGTCTGGTCGATAAAGCAGGGATCGCAGTAGCACATGGGACAGGCTTTACGGCAGGCATAACAACGGATGCATTTATCGAATTCCTTCTGCCAGAAGGCCCAGCGCGCCTCTTTGTCCATCGCTTCATAATCAGCCAGCACATCATAGGGCGAAACGATATTCTGTCCGTGCACCTCTTCGCCCAGCAGAACATCATACAAAACCGGATTGTATAAACCGCAGGTGGTTTTGCTGTCGATGGTTTCTCCGGTTTTGAAATTTTTCATGCCGTATGCCGGAATGCCGAGAATGATCAGGTCTTCACGTTTGACCTTTTCTTCCTGAATGAGCTGAACCACAGCGCGACTGTCGGCCGCCTTCACGGCCACGGCGATCTTTGTTCCGCGCGGATGACGAACCAGGTATCTGGCCATGTTATGAGTGCAAAATTCGTTAAAGACGATATTTTCCACATCCGCTGAGCATTTGGCGACATACGGCATTGGATGCTTTTCATCATAACCCCTGCCATAGGCCAGAACCACGCTGACGCTTCCGGATTCCAGAAGCTTCTTGGCTTCGGTTTTCAGTTTTTCTTCAATCTGTTTAAAGCTGCTTGCCATATCTTCTCCCAACACTATTGTGAAATCTTAAATTTTGTCTGGGGTCCCAGGTTTTTAATCTGTTCGGTAAACTCCGTTACGACCTCGGCAAACTTATTGCCTTCGGATGCGGAAATCCATTCCACACGAAAACGCCCCGGTTCCAAGCCCGAAAATTCCAATATCTTTTTAGTGACGGCCAGACGCCTTCGCGCGTAAAGATTTCCCGTATTATAATGGCAATCGCCGGGATGGCAGCCGCCGACGAGCACACCGTCCGCACCCAGTTGAAACGCACGGAAGATAAATGAGGGATTGATCCGGCTGGAACACATCACGCGCACGACGCGCAGGTTCTGCGGATACTGCAATCTGGTGGTTCCGGCCAGATCCGCGCCGGTGTAGGTGCACCAGTTACAGGCAATGCCCAGTATTTTCGGTTCAAATGACATAAACTTTCCTTTCTAAGAAACAATGCTTCCTTTATTGTGACGTCATAAAACGCCCAGAGGCAAGGCGCGCGAGTATCGCGGAGTGAGGCCTACTTTTCGTAGGCCGCAGCGACGCGAACGGAGCACAACGCCGCATATGGGCGTTTGATGGCGTCATCACTAAAACTCCATTAATCCTTCCATTTCAGCAAGGACCTGGTCGTTGGTAAAGTGCCGCGCGATAATCGCCGAAGACGGACAAACGGACGCGCATAGACCGCATCCCTTACACAATGCCTCGTTAATTTCGGACACGCCCTTTTGTTCATTAAAGAACGGAGCACCATAGGGACAGACACGCACGCAGTTCTGACAGGCACAGCAGGAGGCCGGATTAACCATTGCCGTGGTGGCTTCCAACTCGAGTTTGTCTTTCACCACAATGGTCAGAGCTTCCGCCGCCGCGCCGTAAGCCTGCGCGACTGTATCGGGAATGTCTTTCGGGCTCTGGCAGACACCTGCGATAAAAATACCTTCCGACATGGTGGAAAGCGGCGCGAGTTTCGGATGTCGCTCCATGAAGAAACCGTATTTATCGGTGCTCAGGTTAAAGAGCCTGGCGACATCTTTGGAATCTTCGCGCGGTTTCATGGCGGGGGAAAGCACCACCATGTCAACAGGCAGCTTGATGAATTTCCCCGTGATGGTGTCTTCCGCCTCGACAATCAAACGGCCCGGTTCGTCGGCGCTTTCAGAAACGCGCGCGCCCTTGCCGCGAATAAACTTCACATCCTCTTCAATGATGCGGTTGTAGAATTCTTCATAACCTTTACCGGCGGCGCGCATATCAATGTAGAACTGATAGACATCGGCGGATGTTTTTTCTTTGAACAGGTGGGCAAATTTGAGCGAATACATGCAGCACACCCGGCTGCAATGTTCATAATTATTTTTGTCGCGGCTTCCGATGCAGTGGAAAATCGCAATGGCCTGAGGCTCCTTGCCGTCTCGAAGCGTCACCTTGCCGCCGGTGGGGCCAGCCGAATTAAAGAGTCGCTCCACTTCCAGCGCGTTGTACACGCCTGGGTATCTGCCGTAACCATACTGAACGAGCGGTTTGGTGTCCATCAGATCATACCCTGTGGCCACAATCACCGCGCCGACCTTAACCGTGATGAAGGAATCCTGCTGCTCGAAATCAATCGCCTTTTGCTCACAAACCTTTTCGCACAACCGGCATTTGCCTTTGATAAAATAGGTGCAGGCATCCCGGTCGATTACCGGCTTTTGCGGCACGGCCTGCGGGAAGGGAATGTAAATGGCCTTGCGCTTCACCAGGCCTTCATCCCATTCGGACACGCCTTTTCCGGGACATTTCTCCGTGCAGGCCAGACAGGCGTTGCATTTGTCATGATCGACGTAACGCGCTTTCTGCTTGACGGTGATATCAAAGTTGCCGACAAATCCTTTCACCTCGCTGATCTCACAAGAGGTCATGAGGGTGATGTTCTTATGCTGCAAAACGTTGTCCATCTTGGGTGTCAGAATACAGGCGGAGCAATCCAGCGTGGGAAAGGTTTTGTCAAACTGCGCCATATGTCCGCCGATGGTGGAATTCTTCTCAACCAGATAAACTTTCTTTCCCGTGTTGGCTAATTCCAATGCCGCCTGAATACCCGCAATGCCCGCGCCGACCACCATGACATCAGGACTCACATCAATGACGCGTGACGTCAGCGGGGCCAGAAGTCTCGCGCGGTTCACCGCGCCGTTTAAGAGCGCCTTGGATTTTGCCGTGCCTTCATCGATATCATGCGTCACCCAGGAGACCTGTTCGCGAATATTTACAATCGTCAGAAGATACTGATTGAGACCGGAGGCCGCCAGCACCTTGCGGAAAGTCTGCTCGTGCATCAGCGGTGAACAGGCCGTCACAATCACGCGATCGAGCCTGTGTTCTTTAATATCATTGGCAATCATTTCCTGGCCGGGTGTCGAACACATGAATTTGTAATCCTTCGCGACCACCACATCCGGCAACGTGGCCGCAAACTCGGCCAGTTCGCTCACCCGAACCGTCTTGGCTATATTCAAACCGCAGTGGCAAACAAAAACACCAATTCTGCTCATAATTTCTCCCTAAGTGTTACTCTTGTCATCCCTTATCATCCGTCGCCGCGCATACGCTAGAGGGCGCAGGTATCTACAACCGGTTCATCGATATTGATTTCCAGACTCTCCAGGAGGAGCTCCGTGACATCTTTAATTTTAAGCTGTTCATCCACATTCAACGTGCGGCTGCTGTCTTCAAACATGGTGATGCAATACGGGCAGGCCGTCGCCAGCACCTGTGCGCCGGTCGCCATGGCTTCTTCAATTCGCAAATCGCTCAAACGTTCCCCCTTGGCTTTTTCCATCCACAATCCACCGCCGCCGCCGCCGCAGCACATGCTCTGTTCACGGCTGCGCTCCATCTCGACGAATTCAACACCGGGCAGGGATTTGATTATATCGCGCGGCGCATCATAAACACCGCTGTGTCTGCCCAGATAACAGGGATCGTGATAGGTGACTTTAAGACCGCCAAAATCCTTTTTGGGGGTTAGCTTACCCTCGCTGAGCAGTTTCGCCATGAGGTCGCTGAAATGGAGGACTTCATAATTCTCGCCGTAATCCTTTTTAAAAGACGCCAGACAGTGGGGAGATACGGTGATGATTTTCGAAACACCCTGCGACTTGAAATAATCCAGGTTATTGTTTTTGAGTCTGTCAAACAGGTCCAAATCGCCGACTTTTTTCAAGCTCTCGCCGCAGCAGTTGACATCGACAGACGGGATTCCCCAGCTGATACCGGCCAGATTCAATATCTCAGCGGTTGCCCTGGCAAGCCGGACATTGCGGGGATCGTAGCAAACCGTACAACAGGTCCAGAACAGATATTCTTTATCGGCGGTATAGAGTGGATATTTTTCCCTTGCCCAGTCGTTTCGTTTGGACTGATCCCCCGACCAGGGATTTCCACGGGCGGACATGGACCCGACAAATGCACGCAGGCTCTGGGGCAGCATGCCGCCGCCACTGTATACATTGCGGATGGCCGTGACGATATCGATGATCTCCACGCCGCGCGGGCATCGGTCCACACAGAATTTACAGGTGGAGCAATCCCACATTAAATCTTCGATGCCGTCGAGACCAAGCTGACCCAAACGTACAAGTTTGCGGATATTAAAATGCGTTATCGGCGTCCAGGGACACGTGCCGGAACATGTGCCGCACTGATAACATTTCTTCAGCGCTTCGCCGCCCGCATCCATGATCGCCTGGGACATTTCCAGATAGGGTGTGACTGTTTGCGACATTCCATATCTCCTATGTTTTTAAAGCCTTAAAACAGCTTATTTGCGTATCGGACAGACGCGTCGCTATTTAACATATGAGGGGAAAAATCGCAAATTCAAATTACGTTTGGTGGAAGGCGTACCCGGCGGTACGGCGGGATCAATCATTTTCATTACCCAAAACATGCTGGTATCGTGGCCGCCCACCTCCGCCACTAAGTCTGTTCTTCTGCCGGGTGCACAAAAAAAGGGAACCTGAAGGTTCCCTTTTTCAATATTTCTAAAAATGTTGCGTATGTCTAGTATTCAGGAGTCAGTTGATCCAACTCGGCCAGAGAGAAGACCGGACCGTCTTTGCAGACGTATTTGCTGCCGACGTTGCATCGTCCGCATTTGCCGATACCGCACTTCATGCGCATTTCCAGCGAGGTGATGATGTTCTCCTTGGAAAAACCGATTTCAAAGAAGACCGGCAGGGTGAAGCGAATCATGACAGGCGGACCGCAAATCA
>JAWOJC010000319.1:0-5577 GCA_046484315.1 Smithellaceae bacterium
GTGCCGTTGGTGGAAATCACCGCGCGCATCCCTTTATCCGTCGCATACCGGGCAAGCTCCAGCAAATCGGGGCGAATGAGCGGCTCACCGCGGGAAAACAGGATGACGGGCGAACCGAAAGCCGCCAGATCATCTATCAGCTTCTTTCCTTCTTCCGTCGTCAGCTCATCGGGATAATCCACATCCGCGGAATTGGAATAGCAGTGAATGCACTTGAGATTACAGCGGCGCGTCATGTTCCAGACCACCACCGGTTTTTTATCCGACGAAAATTGCAGGAGATGCGACGGCAGCGCCCCGGAGTGCCGGTTGTAGCGCAGCACGTCGGAGGGTTCAACCGCCCCGCAGTAGAGTTTGGAAATACCGATCATTCATCTGTCCTTATCTGTCCTTTGCGGACGCATCATTCATGTAACCAACCAGAGAAGCCACCAGCCCCTCCATCGTATATTCCTGTTCATGGATATCAATTTCAAAACCCGCTTTTCGCGCCGCACCCGCCGTCACCGGGCCGATGCAGGCGATTTTCACGGAAGCGGGCAACACATAATCCGCGCCCATGATGTTGACAAAGTTCGTTACGGTGGATGAACTGGTGAACGTAATCACATCCACCTCGCCCGCGTCGATTCTCGCCGTGAGCTCCTCTTTTTTCCTTCCGGAGTTCACCGTCCGGTACGCGGTGGCCACCACCACCTCCGCGCCTTGTTTCCGGAGGCCCGCAGGGAGGACATCCCGGGCTTTTTCGGCGCGGGGAATGAGAATGCTTGTGCCTGTCAAATCCATGCCGGCAAAGGATTTCAAAATGCCTTCGGCGATAAACTCGTCCGGCACCAGATCAACACGGATGCCTTTGTTTTCAATCTGCCGGGCCGTCGCCGGGCCGATGCAGGCGATGTTGATACCCTTGAGATCGCGCACATCCCTGCCTTTTTGATGCAGGCGTTCAAAAAAGAAATGCACACCGTTGGCGCTGGTAAAAATCAGCCACTGGCAGGATGCCAGCTGATCCAGCGCCGCGTCCAGTTCGTCCCAGTTTTCGGGCGGCTCAATCGCGATGGTCGGAAAAGCGATGGGCCTTGCACCTTCGGCCGCAAGCAGTTTCGCCAGATCGTCCGCCTGCCGCTCGGGGCGCGTGATGACCACGCCCTTTCCGAAGAGCGGCCGGGTGTCAAACCAGGAAAGCGTGTCACGCAGCTCCACCACGCGACCCACCACCAAAATAGCCGGTGGCTTAAACGCGTTGATGCGCGCCGTCTCCACAATAGTGGCCAGCGTGCCGGTTAGAATTTTCTGCTCAGGCGTGGTGCCGCGCCGGATGAGCGCCGCGGGCGTATCCGGCGATTTGCCGCGTGACATCAAGGCGCCTGTGATCTGCGCGAGGTTCTTGACGCCCATCAGAAAAACCAGTGTGCCGATACCGACGAGCGCCTGCCAGTCGATATCGCTTTTGTCCTTGGTCGGATCTTCATGGCCGGTGATAAACGCCACCGTGGAGGTCAGCCCCCGATGCGTGAGCGGGATCCCCGCGTAGGCGGGAACCGCGATGGCCGACGTCACACCGGGAATCACTTCAAACGGCACGCCGCAGGCGACCAATACCTCGGCCTCTTCGCCGCCGCGTCCGAAAATGAAGGGATCGCCGCCCTTGAGACGCGCCACGGTATGGCCGTCTTGGGCCTCTGTGGCCAGAAGCGCATTGATTTTATCCTGTGTCAGCGTGTGATCGCCGCCCTGCTTTCCGGCGTAGATAAATCGAGCGCGAGAAGGCGCGTATTGGAGCAGCGCCTCGTTGACGAGGTTATCGTAAACCACCACATCGGCAAGCTTCAGGGCCTCGACGGCCGCAAGTGTGATCAGCCCGGGATCTCCCGGCCCCGCTCCGATGATATAAACTTTTCCCGGTTTCTTTTTTTCATTCATAAACAAAACAATCCGTCATTTCCTCTTAGCAGACCAGATCCAATAAAGTCCGGCCGCCTTTTTCCATAATCATGTCGGCCAGCTTTTTGCCCATAGCTTCCGCTTCGTCGATGGTTCCCCACACCTTATCCCGAACCACCGCCGTGCCGTCGGGGTTGGCCACCAGGCCTTCGAGCGACAGCCTTTGCTTTTCCAAAAGGCCGTAGGCCGCAATCGGCAAACGGCATCCGCCGCCCAGCGCCCGCAGATAGGATCGCTCTGCGGTGACTTCCGCAGCAGTCGTTGCGGAATTGAGCCTTGCGCAAAGAGCCGCCAGCTCGCGATCCGTCTTGCGGACCTGCAATCCCAGCGCACCCTGCCCGACCGCCGGCAGCATGATTTCCGTGGGCAGAAACTGCGAGATCACCTCAGCGTATCCCAACCGCTTCATGCCTGCCGCCGCCAGAATCACACCGGTAAGATTTTCCGTTTCAATTTTTTTAAGACGCGTGTCGATGTTGCCGCGCAGCGGAACGATCTCGACATCCGGCATAAAAGATTTGAGCTGCGCGCCGCGCCGAAGCGAACCGGTGCCGATTCTCGCGCCTTTGGGCATAGATTCAAACTTGATTTTGTCCCGGAACACCAGCACATCGCGCGCGTCTTCACGGGGCAGTATCGCCGCGAATAAAAGATTTTCCGGCGTTTCACCGGGAACATCCTTCATACTGTGCACGGCCAGATCAATGACGCCCGCAAGAAGCGCTTCCTCAATTTCCTTCACAAACACGCCCTGCCCGCCGATCTGCAAAAGCGATACGTCCTGCAGGATGTCGCCTTTGGTTTTGATCACGCAAATCTCGGCGGTTATCTCCGGCGCCGCCTTTTTCAGGCTCTCCATCACCGCGTTCGCCTGCGCCAGCGCGAGCTTACTGCCTCTTGTTCCGATTTTAATATTCATCATGCTCCTTTAATCATCCAGCCGGAAAAGCTGACGGGCCGCGGCCACGATATCCTGCGACGCAAACTCGGCGCTTTCCTCTTTCATCACCGCCACGGGCGCGTGCAGGATCTTGTTGACGATTCCGTTGACCAGCGCTTCGACTTTTTCACGATTGCCGTTTTCGAGCGTTGCCATCCAGCTTTGCGCCCGGGTCATTTCGATTTGCACAATGCCTTGAGCCTTGCCGCGAAGCGACACGATGGTGGGCACGCATTCGAGTTCCTTGAGCCAGTCCGCGTAACGCGTGACCTCTTCGGCCACAATGGCCTCGGCCCGAAGCGCCTCACGGCGGCGGTTTTTGATGTTTTCATCGACAATGTCCTGCAAATGATCGATGTTGTATAAGTAGACATTCTCGATGACGTCCGCCGCGGGATCAATGTCACGCGGCACGGCAATGTCGATCAGAAACAGCAGACGGTTTTTGCGTTTGCGCAGGCACCGGCGGATCATTTCTTCCGTCACGATATAGGAAGGCGCGCCGGTGGAGCTGATGACGATATCCGCATCAATCAGGCCGCCTTCGAGTGCGTCAAGTCCGATGGCTTTGCCGTGATATCTTTCCGCCAGCGCCGCGGCCTGCAAAACGGTCCGGTTGGCCACGGTAATTTCCTCCGCACCGTTTGCGACCAAATGCGTCCCGGTGAGTTCAGCCATTTCGCCCGCGCCGATGATCAGAATTTTCTTGCCGGACAGCGATCCGAATATTTTTTTTGCCAGTTCGACGGCGGCAAAGCTCACCGACACGGGATTGGCGGCAATGCCGGTTTCCGTCCGCACGCGCTTGGCCGTGCGAAACGCCCGGTGCATCAGACGGTTGAGCGCGATGCCGGTCGCGTTTTTTGCCAGGGCCTGCCGGTAGGCGTCTTTCACCTGACCCAGAATCTGCGCCTCGCCCATCACCAGCGAATCCAGGCTGGAGGCTACCCGAAACAGATGCCGGATCGCTGCTTCATCACGATGCATGTACAGGCAGGCGGCGGCTTCTTCATCGGTAAGGCCGCCCCAGCGCGCCAGATAAGCCTTGAGCGCGTCCATAGGCTGCGCGGCTGCGTCCACGACGGCAATCACCTCAACGCGGTTGCAGGTCGATAGATGAAGCACCTCGCGCACACCCTCGATGGCCAAGAGATCGGCAAGCAGATCCACCTCCCCCAGGCAGCCGGCAAAGAGCCTCTCACGCACCGCAAGCGGCGCCGTTTTATGATTAAGTCCGACTAATGCAATCATCTTCAAATAAAACTATGCAGGGTTGGCAAACAAAACCGGATCAGCAGTCCCGACAATAAAAACAAAATAAAGACCGCGCAGGAAAGGGCCGCCATCCGGGAACCCTTCCAGCCGATGGCCAGGCGCTGATGCAGCAAAACACCGTAAACAATCCACACAAGCAAAGTCCAGATCACCTTGGGATCGGAAGCCCACACACTGTCCCATACAAAAGCGGCGTAAACCGTTCCCGCGATCATACCGAGTGTCAGCAGGGGAAATCCCCACAGCAGGCCCAGGTGATTGATCCGGTCCAGATCATTGAGCGACGGCAGCAGCTGCCCCATCCGGCCCGGTTTTTTATGTTTCAGCAGGCGGTTCTGGATGAGAAACATTGCGCCTGCGGCACAGGCCAGAACAAACAGCGCTTCGCCGGCAATCGCCAGCACCAGGTGCAGCGCGGTAAGCCAGCTCTGCCACGCGGGAGGCACCAGATTTTTTTCCGCACCCTGCCCGGCGGCGGCAATCATAAAAAATAAAATGAGAGGGGCGACAAACGCGCCCAGCACCCGTGTTTTGGTTTTAAATTGAAAGCCCAAGTAAATGCCCGCAATCGCCCAGGCGTAAATCAAAAGAAACCGGCGCGATCCGAAGCCACCCCCCCCTTCGGCATGCAAGACACTCAAAGCAAGCCCCAGGGTTAAAAAAGCGAATCCCGCAGCCAGAACCCAGGTGGAGACCCGGGCCAGTTGCATATTTTTGACCAGAAGCGACAGCAGATAGCCGATGGTGGACGCTCCCGTGCACAGACAGGCGACAACAAACAACACGGATTCCAGACTAGTCAAGCCGCACCTCCTCACCGGTCACATCAAGAATGATGGTCTTCACCTCATCGCCATCCTTCCTGCGTATCGCATCGAGCAGGCCCGCAGCCATTAACTGATCGAACCACTTTCTGCCCATCCCGGCATTTTTTTCCATCTTCGCGCGGAGCTGTCCCATGATATCGAGCAGTATCGCGTATTCCTCTCCATAGGCCGCCTCAAGTTCTTCGCGTAGATGCCGGGCCAGCGCCGGAGACGTGCCGCAAGTGCCGATGGCAATGGTCAGATCGCCCCGTTCCAGAAGAGACGGCAAAATGAAATCGCATTTTTGCGGATCATCCACGATATTGACCGGAATGCCCGCGGATTTCGCGTCCCTGGAAATGGCGGCGTTGGTCTGTTCGTCGTCCGTCGCACCGATCACAAGCGTTGCTTCGTACAAATACACCCCCGCATAGGCATCGTCGATGTGATAGATGCGTCCTTCGTTTTTTAAAGCGTCCAGTTCCGGAACAAGCCGCGGGCTGACCACGCGGACGTTCGCGCCGCATTCCAGAAGGCGCTCGACCTTTCGGGCCGCGACCTCACCGCCGCCGACCACCACGCATTTTTTCCCTGTAATGTCCCAAAATACCG
>JAWOJC010000015.1:0-22699 GCA_046484315.1 Smithellaceae bacterium
CTGTCTTCATATTTTGCATCCTTTTCATTTGCTTTCTCCTTTTTTATTTTTTGTTCTTTTTTTGCCATTCTGTTGAGTTGGGGAAAAACAGCGGGGCTCCGTATTTATCCGTTCCGAAATCCCGGATGAGTTGCTGCCCTTTTTTAGGCGCGGTCAACCATTTGACAAACGCCATCGTATCCTTGTGGTTGACCTTCGGAAATTTAGCGGGATTGACGGGAATAAGCGAAATATAATTAAGCATCGCTTCGTCACCTTCTACCAGAATGCCGATCTGAATATCATTTTTCAGGGCCAGATAGGTGGCCCGATCAATGAAGGTGTATGCACCTTGCGAATTGGTAAACTTCAATGTTGAGGAATTGCCTTCCGTGCCTTTTTCATAGACCACATACCAGGCGCCTTCCGGTTTCAGCCCTGCTTGTTCCCACAGGAGCATTTCCGATACGTGCGTTCCGGACTTATCCCCCCTGCTGATAAATTTTGCCTGCTTGTCCATAATTTTTTTAAGCGCAACTGTGACGTTTTTTTCACCCTTGATCCCCGCCGGATCATCCGTTGGCCCTACAATGACGAAATCATTGTACATAAGCGGAATTCTCTCCGTGCCGAATCCGTCAGCAATGAACTTTTCTTCCAGTGATTTGGCATGCGCCATGACCAGATCAATCTGGCCTTTCGTGGCAACCTTGAGCGCCGCGGAGGTTCCTGCGCCGACATGCCGCACGCGGATGCCTGTCTCTTTTTCAAAAGCATCCTCCAATGCAGCCACCACGCCTGAATCGATCGGCCCGATCGTGCTTGAGAGAAATACAAACTTCCCCCCGTCAGCCGCCACGGCCAGTGATGTCCAAATCAAAATCATCAACAGAACACATGTCACCCGAAGTTGTCTCATTGAAATACTCCTTTCTGAAATTGTTTTTGTAAGACTCAGGAATGAAGAATTCTTCCCGAGTCTTTGAAATTATAATGACCGATTTTTTCGACGCGCTTTTTGAAGGCATCAGATTGAATCGTTTCGATGAACGCCTGAACCGGGGGCTGGAAAAATGTGTCTTTGTCCAGAATCATGTCAAATCGCTCCTGCGAAAGAGGAAGAAATTGTAGATCCATCAGAGAGGCAATGGCAGCCGAAGCAATACCGACATTTGCCTCACCAGAGACAATCGACAAACCGACTTCAAAATGCGTGTAAACTTCGTTTTCGTAGCCTGCAATCGACGTTTCGTCTGTTCCCAGCTTTTCGAGTTCCTGATCGATAATCAAACGAATCCCGGAGCCCTTCTGGCGGTTCACAAAGCGTATTTTTTTGTCGGCAAGGTTTTGCCATCCTTGAAATGCGCCTGCAACGTCTTTGGAAAGAATAAACCCGATCTTGCGGTAAAACAGGTTGACGACAACGGGCGTTTGATCCGGACAATAGCGTTTTAAAAATGGAATGTTGTATTCGC
Organism: Smithellaceae bacterium; assembly: GCA_046484315.1. Lineage (GTDB taxonomy): Bacteria > Desulfobacterota > Syntrophia > Syntrophales > Smithellaceae > UBA8904. The sequence goes on from JAWOJC010000015.1 coordinate 1,455, forward strand.
CGCTTTCGGCATCATAGAGATGCGCAAAGGCCATGTCGGTAAGCCCCGAGTTGAGCGCCTCAAGACCCGCCACGGAGCCGGTATTGGCGGAAAATATATTGAAGTCGGGATGATCCTTTTTGATGGCCGTCAGAAGCATATCGAGCGCCGGATCATTGCTTCCGGACGCCAGAAGCGCGCCTTCGATGGCATTCACCCGCCGTCTGGCCTCACGAAGTCCGTCATGCGCACTCGATTCAATCCACTCGTCAATGAGTTTAACAGGAAATATCCACTTCCCGGTCACCCGCGTGCAGGGAATTTTTCCTCCCTTAATGAGCAGATAAACCTGTTTTTCATGAATATCCAAATATTTAGCAACTTCTTTCGTGTTCATGAGCTCTCGTGACATAACGCCTCCATAAAAACATGGCTGCTTGATAAAACATATTCTTCATTTTTTCAATGCAAAAATTACCTTTTCTTACTTAATATTACCTTTGATTGCTTTTTATTGATTTTATATTTACAAGCTTCTTGGTTTCTGCTAAATGGCAACCCATCTGTAATAATGGGATAGGGAAAACCTGATTTTCAGGTAAATCAATTACGTTTCAGGAGGCAAAAATGAAGAGATTTTGGGTTATTTTATTGGCGATGGGCCTGGTGGCGGGATCCAGCACGATCTCGTTTGCACAGCTTACCGTGAAAAACAGCGGTGAGCTATACATCGGAGGCATGTATCTGGATAAGACATCGCTGCGTAAAGACGCGGCCGATGCAGGACCTTCCACGGCTTTCTATTTTCAGCGCCTGAGAGTGCGGACGGACTTCATCGTTTCGCCCGGCCTGACCCTGACCACACGCTTTGATGCGATGGAGAGAGCATGGGGTGCAGCAAGAAGCAATCCGGCCACAGCACTGGCTTCGGATTCAGCCGGAAGTCGCGCGGAAAACGAAAACATAGCGTTTGACTGGGCTTACGTCACTTACAAGTCCCCCGTCGGTGTTTTCGACGCAGGCTACATGAATGACGGATCCACTGGAACAATCTTCGGCAACAGTTACGGCCCCAAGGGAAGGATCAAATATTCGAACACGTTTGGCCCCGTGAAGATAGACCTTGCCTACACAAAGGAAAGAGAAGCCAGCCGCACAGCGATCAACGCCGTCGACACCGCCGATGCGGACAACGATAAATACGGCATCGGGGCGATCTACAGCTGGAAAGACGGAAAGGCCGGCATACAGGCGAATTACTACAACTTTGCCAATAACCGCAAGGCGGACAACTATCGCAGAAAGTATTTCCTTTTTACACCTTATGTCATGGCCAAACTTGGGCCCCTGGCCCTGCAGGCGGAAATCAATTACCTGACCGGCAAACAGGAATATGAGGCGCCGTCGATCAATGCAGACAGAGATCTGCAAAACATCACCGGCTGGGTGGACGCCACAGCCGACTTCGGCCTGTTTTACGCGGGCGGCAGCATCGCTTATGTCTCAGGCGACGATCCCGGCAGTGAAAAAATTGAAGGCGGGATTATCAACGGAGGCCGAGATTGGAATCCCTGCCTGATCATGTGGAACTACGACCGGACCAACTGGGCGGGTGCTCTGGCCGGTTATAACAATACGGTTCAGGATACGGCGATGGCCAATGCCTGGTTCTTCCAGGGCAGAGCCGGTGTGAAACCGGTGGCGAATCTGGATGTGATGGCGTCCGTTTCGTATGCTCACGCTGATAAAAAACCCGCCGGCATCATCAATAATGACTATGGCTATGAAGTGGACTTAACCGCAACCTACAAAATCACACAGAACCTCTCCTATATGGTGGGCTGTGGTTATCTGTTTGCCGGAAAATACTATAAGGGAGCGAGCGACAGCAATGAGCTGACCAATGATTTTCTGGTCATCAACAGGCTGACGCTTACCTTCTAAAAAAGAAACGCCCTAAAGCCACGATCGACATGCAAAAAACCCCGCGGGGTGATCCTCGCGGGGTTTTTAATGAGCAATATCGATCCACATAGAAAACCCTCCGGATAGATAGTACCCATTTTCCCTTTCAGACAGAAAAAGTTTTTTTCTACGAATATCGTCACATCTTCAATATAAACGACACATTGAAGACAGGAATCAAACTGGCATGAAAGTTGATAATATTCATCGCGCCACAAACATAAACATGTTTCTGTTTTACAGGTATCCAACTTATGATAAACAAAAGAAGCTCATAACAACCCATAGCCACCGGACCTTGGATAGATATGAATAAAACTGCATTTTTAATCTTTATTCTTATTATGTTTTTCAGCCCCAATGCATGGGCAGCGTATCCGATCGCAAAAGGCGATATCCTGACGCTGGAGCAATGCCTGCAAATCGCCTTGAAAAGCAACCCTGCCATCAATGCGGCCCAATCCGTCATCCATCAGGCGGAAAGCAGAATCGGACAGGCAAGGTCAGGCTACTACCCCCAGATCAATTTTCAATCCGGCTACCATCGCGTCGCTCCTTCCGCCACCTCTCTGCGAAGCGATCCATACAACAGTTATTCCAATACCCTGAGCCTTAACCAGACGCTCTTCGATTTTGGAAAAACGTGGACCCGGGTTGACATCTCCACGCTAAACAGGGAATCGGCCGAAGCGGATTTCCAGGAAGTCAAAGCTTCGATTATCTTCGGGGTGAAGGAAGCCTACTATGGTTTTGTCAAAGCACGCATGAGCGAACAGGTTGCAACCGAAACAGTTGTGCAGTTTGAACAGCACTTTGAGATCGCGAAGACTTTCTTTGAAACCGGCAGGAGTTCCAAAATCGACGTAACAAGCGCCGAGGTCAATTTAAGCAATGCGCGCATTCAGTTGCTTTCCGCGCAAAACGCGCTAAGGATCGCACGCGTAACACTCAATCGCGCGATGGGAATCACGCAGGCGCCCCAATACGATGTTCAGGAGGAATTCCAGCCGACAATACAACAGGTTTCCTTTGACGACGCCCTTTCGCAGGCTTATGAAAACCGACCGGATCTGCTTTCCGCCGTGCGGGCGAAAGACGCTTTGGAAAAGAACGTTGATCTGAATAAAAAAGGCTACCTGCCCGTGCTTGCCGGGAGCGCCGCTTACGGTTACGCAGGCGATGACACTTCCATGGACAAGTCCTGGAATGTGGGTCTGACTTTAACCTTCCCCCTTTTCTCCGGTCTGTCCACCAAATATGCGGTTGAAGAAGCCGCCGCCGGTTTGGACATCGCCCGTGCCGGCGAAGACATTCTTAGACAAAGCATCTATTTGGAAGTTCAATCCGCTTACCTGAAACGCAGGGAAGCTTTTGAACGCATCGAAGCGGGCAAAGTCATTGTGCGGCAGGCGGAAGAAACGCTTGAACTTGCTCAGGGTCGCTACGAGACCGGCGTGGGCAGTTCCATCGAAATCACGGACGCCATGATTAAATTAAATAACGCCAAAATGATTTACATTACGGCCTTGTCCGACTTTAGCATCGCCCAGGCCAGTCTGGAAAAAGCCATCGGAGCCCAAAAATGAAAAAATGGATTATTGCTGTCGTGATTGTGATGCTGATTGCCATCGGAGCCATCGCCCTGCTCAAGAAAAAAGACGAGGCGCCGCAATACACGACACAAAAAATACTAAGAGGCAATATCCGCGCAAGTGTTTCCGCAACCGGAACCGTCAACGCCGTCACCACGGTGCTTGTCGGCACACAGGTTTCCGGCACTGTAAAAGAACTTTTCGCGGATTTCAATTCGCAGGTCAAACAGGGGCAGCTGCTGGCCCAAATCGACCCGTCCACCTTTGAAGCCCAGGTGGATCAGGCCCGCGCCAATCTGTCTCTTACCGAAGCAAACCTGGAAAAAGCGAAAGTTGCCCTGCGAGACACCATCAGCGTCTATGAACGAAACAAAACACTCTTTTCAAAAAATTTCATCTCACAACATGATCTTGATGTTTCCGAAACAAGCCATCTTTCCGCCCTCGCCCAGATCAAAGCGGCCGAGGCGCAGAAGCGTCAGGCACAGGCGTCTTTGCAAATCGCCCGCTCCAATCTGCAATACACACGGATTGTCTCGCCGGTCAACGGCACGGTGATTTCCCGCAGCGTCGATGTCGGACAGACAGTCGCGGCCAGCTTCCAGACGCCGACACTCTTCACCATCGCCCAGGATCTGACCAAAATGCAGATCAAAACCAGCGTCGATGAGGCAGACATCGGAAAAATTCAAACGAATCAGCCGGTGACCTTCACGGTGGACGCTTATCCCGAAATGACGTTTAATGGCCACGTCTCTGAAATCCGCAACGCACCGACAACCGTCCAAAATGTGGTGACATACGATGTGATTGTGAACGTGGACAATCCCGACCTGAAGCTCAAACCGGGTATGACGGCCAACGTCTCCATTATCATCGCCGACAAAAAAGATATTTTGCGCGTACCCAATGCGGCGTTGCGCGTGCGGATCACCGACCCGACACTGACCGCCGACACCCCCAAGGGGCCTGGCGTTTGGGTTCTGGAAAATAAAACCCCCAAACGTGTTGCCCTGTCGCTGGGCTACAGCGACAACCGTTTTACGGAAGTGACTTCAGGAGACATCTCAGAGTCAGACGCGGTGATCGTCGAGGTAAGAACCAGCCAGACAAACACGGCCGGGCAGTCGGCCGGCCCTCGCGGACCGGGGTTTATACGCTAATGGCTTTGATCGAAACGGAGCATCTGGAAAAAAAATACAACGTCGGAGACACGATCGTCCACGCGCTTGATAAGGTTTCTTTAAATATTGCCGCAGGTGAGTTTGTCTCAGTCATGGGTCCATCCGGCTCGGGAAAATCAACTTTCATGAACGTGATTGGATGTCTGGATCAGCCAACGGCCGGCCGTTATCTGCTAGACGGCATTGATGTCGGCCGCATGGCACGTGATCAACTGGCGCAGATCCGCAACGAAAAAATCGGATTCGTATTCCAGGGGTTTAATCTCCTGTCTCGCACATCAGCACTGGAAAACGTGGAAGTCCCGCTATTGTATCAAAACAATGGCGTCTCACCGAAAGAAAGAAAAGACAAGGCACAAAACGCGCTTCGCATTCTGGGCCTGGAGGATCGGCAGCATCACCATCCCAATCAGCTCTCCGGCGGCCAGCAGCAGCGGGTGGCTATCGCACGTGCACTGGTCAACAGCGCCCCCCTTCTCCTGGCTGATGAACCCACAGGCAATCTGGACACGAAAACGAGCGTCGAGATCATGGAATTGTTCGTTCGGCTCAATGAGGACAAACACATCACGATTGTTCTGGTCACCCACGAACCGGATATTTCCGCCTATAGCAAGCGCATTATCCGCTTTCTCGACGGACAGGTCGTCAAAGATGAGGCAAATCGGACATGATTCACCTTCCCTCCATTATTAAAATCGCGCTTCGCGCACTGCGCGTCAATAAAATGCGTTCCGCCCTGACCATGCTGGGCATCATTATCGGCGTTGCGGCCGTGATCACAATGCTGGCCGTCGGCAAAGGGGCCAGCAATAAAATATCGGAGCAAATCGCCACCGTAGGCAGCAATCTGATTATCGTCATTCCCGGATCGATGACCGCGGGCGGCGTTCGCATGGGATACGGCTCTTTTCAAAGCCTGACGCGCGGAGATGCGGATGCCATCGCGTCTGAATGCCCGTCCGTTCTTTTAACCGCACCGGTGATCAGCGGGGCTTCCCAGATTGTTTACGGCAACGCCAACTGGGCCACAGCGGTGACAGGTACAACGCAAGACATGCTGGATGTTCGCGACTGGACGCTTTTAGCCGGCCGAAATTTTTACGAGCAGGAAATCCGCAGCGCGGCAAAGGTCTGCATCCTGGGTCAAACCGTCGCGGATAATCTCTTCGGCAATGCTAATCCGATTGATCAGACCATCCGCATCAGAAAAGTTCCCTTCACGATTATCGGCGTGCTTAACTCGAAGGGGCAGTCCATGATGGGACAGGATCAGGACGATATTATTTACGTGCCGATCATCACCGCGGAACGAAATCTTTTCGGACGCAGATTTCCCGGAAGTGTTCAATCCATCGTCGTCAAAGCGACAAACACGGAAGACCTGAGCCGCGCCGAAGAACAAATTAAGCAACTGCTTCGCCAACGTCATCGCATCGGCCCAGGGCAGGAGGACGATTTCACCGTCCGGAACCTCACGCAGATGCTTCAACTGACCGAACAGGCCTCCCGCGTCATGTCGCTTCTGCTGGCCGCCATCGCCGGTGTGTCGCTTCTGGTGGGCGGCATCGGCATCATGAATATCATGCTGGTTTCGGTCACGGAACGGACCCGTGAAATCGGCATCCGTATGGCTGTCGGGGCTAAAACATGGGATATTCGCACGCAGTTTATTATCGAAGCGCTGATTCTTTCAATGATCGGCGGTCTGATCGGCATTCTACTGGGGATTACGCTCGCGGAAATTCTTTCTCGTCTTGCCGGCTGGACCATCCTGATTTCCGCATTTTCCATAGTGATGTCTTTCGGGTTTTCAGCTCTGGTTGGCATATTTTTTGGTTTTTATCCGGCCTATAAGGCCTCTTTACTGGATCCGATCGACGCCCTGCGGCATGAATAAACAGCCCGTGCCGTACCCACAAATTTGATTGACCTATCCGGACATTTACGGTAAAAAGCGCGACCGGTGATATCGGCAGTGAAGCATTCAGGCCGATCAATGACCCTACAGATTTCAGAATCATAAAACAATAATGAGGGAGGCGGGAATAATATCATGAGCATGGAAATCACAGCCCCTATGCCGGGGAAAATCGCAAGCATTCCGATGAGCGTCGGAAGCCAGGTTAACGAAGAAGACGAGGTTATCATCATGGATGCCATGAAGATGGAAATTCCGGTCTACGCACCGGGCGCGGGAACCCTCAAAGAGATTAAAGTTAAAGTAGGTGATTCCGTCAACGAAGGCCAGGTACTGGCTATTATCGAATAACACGGATCGGAAGATTCGCCCAAAATCAAACCCGCCCGCTTTCGTGATGTTCTGAAGGCGGACGGGTTTTTCTTTATTTCGCGTCTAATTAATTCCTGGTCGCAGCGTAAGCGTCGAACTGCTGCATCATAAAGCGATACTTCCGGATGGCTTCATTGCGCCGGCTGACTGCACTGTTATAGATTTCAACATAGTGGCGTTGATAGTGGCGCTCTAAATATTCCCTTTCTGAAGGCGTAAGACTGTCGTCCGGATAGGACCTTTGAGGAAATACTCGATTAAATACGGTTTGGCGATTTCGTTCCACATCATCGCGAGCCTCACGTTCCGGATCGATATTATCGGGATTGCCTCCGATCTGCTCGACAACCCATTTTTCGAACCTACCCCGGTCCAGTGATCCGTCAGGCCTTGTAACCTGCAGACCGGTGCGCCATTCCACAAACGAAACTTTTCCGCTCGAATCGGCATAACAGTAAACGGGTTTTTCATCGGGTCTGGAAAAGTCCCCGGACGCAGAGGAGGCTACGAGCGGACTCATGCCCCCATTGAGGGTGTTCACCCGGCCGGCTGCAACACAAAAGTTGAGATTCTGCCCCTGCCGGATCTGGAAGGTGGCAACCCCGATTACCTCTCCCCGCATGTTTAGAAGCGGGCCCCCGCTGTTGCCGGGCGATACGGGTGCTGTAACCTGGATAAAATGCACAGACGCCTGATTCACGCGAATCGCCGATACGATGCCGTCCGAAACGGTTTGCTCCAACCCCAGCGGGTTGCCAATGACAATCACCTTCTCCCCGACTTCAGGCAGGCCTGTATTGAGGGTAACAGGGATGGATTCGCCGGTCGGCGCCAGCGTGGAGGCAATCACCAGATCCGCCTGATGATCCTCCGCAACAATGCCATTGATTTTATAAACCCTCCCGCTGCTTGTCTTGATCGACCCGTCTCCGGAATAAGGCAACACATGCTTATTCGTCACAATGTGCCCCTTGGCATTTATAAAAAACCCCGTCCCGACCCCTGAAGGTGTCTGGACCAGAACAACACTGCTGCGTGTCTGGCGAATAATATCGGCGATGGAAAGCTCTCTTCTGGCCTGGGTTTGACGTGGCTGGGCATCATCAATGACGCGTCGAACCTGTTGCTGAACCGGCTGCTGCCTTTGTTCCTGGAAAATAACCTCCTGAGGTTCGACAGCAACGACCTCCATTTCTTTCTTTTGAAATGATTTCCGCACCAGGGGAACAATCAGGGAATGGATCAGAACGATAACGACAACCAACCCTGCGGCGGCAAACAACCATCGTTCCATTCTTTTTTTATCGCCGACAGCCGGCGGCTCGGGAGGCAAGGCAGACTCGACTTTTGGCGCGGGCTTAATCTCTCCGACTCTCCACTTTGCATAGACAATCCCGCATTTGGGACATTGAGATGCATCGATGATCTGGTCGATTTCTTTTCTTTCATAACCGCAGGAAGGACATTTCGTCATGCAGCCTCTCCTAACAACCTTTTTTATAATCGTTATTGTTATCGGCCGGTTGATTGAAATGCATTAATGCTCAGATGTCAAGTTAATGTATAAAAAAGGCTTTACGTAAATAACAAACGTAAAGCCTTCTTTGTTTTGGTGAGCCCTGTCGGGATCGAACCGACAACCTACTGATTAAGAGTCAGTTGCTCTACCAGCTGAGCTAAGGGCCCTTTAGTGAATGTTGAAAAACACCCAAATTGCGGGGTTGCCTTCAATACTCGTCGCGACGGCCTACATGAAGTACGCTTCACTCCTCGTATTTTCGACGCCCTGGATTTGGTCGTTTTTGAACATTCACTTTAGAAAGAACACATTTCGATTCTGGTACGCCCGGTAGGATTCGAACCTACGACCAACAGATTCGAAGTCTGCGACTCTATCCAGCTGAGCTACGGGCGCGTGGTTTCAAATCCAAATATGGGGTGAGTGAAGGGATTTGAACCCTCGGCCTCCGGGGCCACAACCCGGCACTCTAACCAACTGAGCTACACCCACCATTTTCGCTTTGGTGCGCCTGGAGGGATTCGAACTCTCGGCCCACGGATTAGAAGTCCGTTGCTCTATCCAGCTGAGCTACAGGCGCATTTTTAATCCTGCACCAAAAAAGAAGTAGCCTAATATCCCCTCTTTTTCCTTTTGTCAAGGTTTAATGCGGGCTCCTCTCTTCTATCGCACATAACCGGCAATTCCGTCAAAGCGGTAGCCCTTCCTGAGGGAAGCGCCGCCTTTGGCATTGGTGGAATAATAGTGACGCCCGGTCGAAGGATTCACCCAGCGGTATAACTCTCTGGTGTTCGTCATTCGGGAAGTTGCAATATTCCCGATAGATCCCTCAAAAACATAACCGTCCAGTTTTTTCCCGCCACCGGCGCGATCATAAGAATAAAAATGATCGCCGAGATCCGGATTGAACCAACGATAGAAACTGGTCGTTCCGGGCGTTTGCGGCGCAAACAAACGAAAGGCGATCCCCTCCTTGACATATCCATTTTGAATAAATCTTTTCGATTCCGCCTGTGGATTCGACGTAAAGACAAAATCCAGTTCGTTGGAATACAAATAGACGTCCATTATCTTCGAAGAAGCTTCCAGCATAATTTCGACGAATACTTCCGCTGTTTTATCTCCGCCGTTGGATTTAAAAAGTATTTCATCGGCATAATACCCGGGCGCCATACCTGAAGTGTCAATTCTCACATTGATATAGTCCGTTTCGCTGGTGGTTGTACCGGAAATGGGAAACACACTCATCCAGCCTTGCGGCCCCCTCAAGACGTCTACATCCAGGATTTTAACCCCCTCGATTTCCAAAGCGCCTTCCCTGCACACAATGGTGAGTGTGTGGTTTCCCAACGCCAGTCCTTCCGCAAGGAGCAGTTCGCTGCCTTCCTCGACATCCGCAAACCAGTCATGAAGGTTCAGGCGCTGGTCATCCATATAAAAAGCCAGATTTCCTTCCTCGGAATGGGTTTTTACATAAAGCCGAATGCCTGTGCCGTAGAAATGATATTTCATGGAACTCACAGCGCCTTTGCTCTTCGGATATCCTTCGATATCCGACCATTTACCGGATATTTCGAGCGAATTCTTTAGATACGCGGGAACGGCATAATCGTTCCTCTTCGTGCGATCATCATTGAAAAAAGAAACGTATCTTTCTCTTCTGAAGGAAGGTTCCACCCCTGCGCGCTTCGTTTTGGCCTTCACCACAGACCAGACCAACATTTCTTTACCCTTGTTGGTCAGGTTGATTTTACTCGATGCCGTTTTCCCCGGCAATAAAGTCCCCATATCTACCCGCTGCGGCTTTAAATGAAGCGCGGGTTTTTCCTGTGCGGCGACAATACGAAAAGCAACAAAGATGGTTCTCTGACCACCGGGGGAGGCAACTCTCAAAGCCAGTCTGTGGGCGCCGGGTCTCAACTCTCTGTGACAGACCATCGTTCGTCCGCCCGCCTCCAACTTGAGACTCGTTTTCAAAACTGTGGGGCGGGATTGATCAAAATAGAAATTTTCGGCATGACTCGAAACGGTTAATTCCAGACGCAGGTAATCAACCTGATTCGTAATCATGCTTTTCAATCCGCGTCTTTGCTCTTCCTCCCAGCCATCGGGGGCGGATATCGACCACTCCAAAGCACCCGGGGAAAGGTTTCGAAATGTATATTCAGCAAAGCTTGTCTCTCCCGGTTGGAGCATCCCCAGATCAATTTCACGAGGCGCGATGGAAAGCACGGGACGCCGCTCCGCCCTTTCCTCCGTCGCGGTTGATTCTGCCTGCGACAGGGTCATATGCCCGGCAGGAGAGTAGTCGGGTTCCGCATAGGCCATCACCGGAAATGCACAAATCATGAGCGTCAAAAAAACAACAAGAATTGAATTGTTACGCATACTTCTTTTCCTTATGGTAAAAGATTTCTGGGGACTTCCTAACGCAAAGATGCAATTTACGCAATATTTTTAAAACTTGACAGGCACGTTAAAGAAGATATAACGTGCCACCTTGTTTTCGCAAGTACCCGTCTTTATTCTCTACGCGGCGTGCTTGCACCCTCATAAAAGACTACTTATGCAAAATGATGAACTAAAATACTGGATCGCCTTGAAATCCGTTTCAGGAATCGGCAATGCCGCAATTGTGTCATTAGCGGAGCATTTTTCTTCAATGGAAGAGGCGTTCTCGGCACCCCCTGCGCAACTGTCAGGCATTTCCGGACTCAGCAGGGAGTCGGCCACTTGTGTGAGCCGCTTCAATTCGTGGGACCGCATTCACCGCGAGTTGGAGCAGGTGCATCAGGCGGGCATATCCATCGTCACCTGCCGTGATGAGCACTATCCCGAAAGACTGATGAGTGTTTACGATCGCCCCGCATTGCTTTATGTTATTGGACAGTTAGATCCACAGGATATTTCCATCGCCATTGTCGGTTCCAGACAGGCAAGCGCCTACGGCAGATACACGACAGAGAGAATCAGCCGGGAACTCGCGATGCGGGGACTGACTATTGTCAGCGGAATGGCGCGCGGCATTGATTCCTGCGCTCACCGCGGCGCCCTAGCGGCCAAAGGGCGCACGGTCGCGGTTCTGGGAAGCGGCCTGGACGTCATCTACCCGCCTGAAAATAAAAACCTTTCCGCCGCTATCGCGGAGCAAGGCGCGGTTGTGTCGGAATATCCGCCAGGCACTCAGCCCATGCCTTTTCATTTTCCGGCGCGCAACCGCATTATCAGCGGCATGTCATACGGCGTGGTCGTTGTGGAAGCTGGAGAAAAAAGCGGATCTCTCATCACGGCCCGCCTGGCTATTGATCAGGGCCGGGATGTCTTCGCGATTCCCGGCGCAATTGATTCAGCAGGAGCGCGCGGCACCAACAGCCTGATCAAACAGGGCGCCAAGCTCGTCGACAGTGTCGATGACATCCTGGAGGATATTCTGCCACAACTGGAGCGATCCTGCGCCAGAGCCGCCTCTTTGGTGTGTCCCGCAAGCGAGGCTCAGGAACCTCTTGAAAAGACAGACAACCAGCTCAACGAAACAGACCAAACGATTGTAAATATTCTTTCTAAGAAAAGAATAACACACGCCGACGAGATTATTTCATTGTCGGGACTCCCGCCCGGTGATGTCCTGGGATCCTTGAGCACACTGGAGATCAAGGGCATAGTCGAGCAGCACTCGGGGAAGTTTTTCACACGGAAATCATGAGTGATTTCAAATAAGATACCTGTTTAAAAAAATAAAGTGCTGGACAAATGGAATTCTTGTATCTATACGGTGCGGCGAAACAGTAAGGAGCAATCATGGCAAATTCATTAATCGTGGTGGAATCTCCCACCAAAGTAAAAACAATAAAGAAATTTCTCGGCAAAGACTTTAATGTCGTCGCTTCCATGGGGCACATCAAAGACCTGCCGAAAAGTACGCTGGGCATTGATCTGGAAAAAGATTTCGAGCCGACATACAAAGTCATCGACGCGAAAAAGAAAACCATAGACGAACTGAAAAAAGCGGCCAAAGCGGCAGATAACATCTACCTGGCTCCCGACCCTGACCGGGAAGGAGAAGCGATCGCCTGGCACATCGCCGATGTCATCGACGCGAAAAAGAACAAAAAGAAACTCTATCGCGTACTCTTTAATGACCTCACAAAAAATACGGTTCTGGAAGCCATTAATCATCCGCTTGAGCTGGATTACAACAAGTACGAAGCGCAGCAGACGCGACGTATTTTAGACCGCCTGGTGGGCTATCAGATCAGCCCTGTTTTATGGGACAAAGTCAAAAGGGGCCTGAGTGCGGGACGCGTGCAATCCGTCGCCGTGCGTATGATCTGTGAACGCGAGGATGAGATCAGCAAGTTCGTGCCGGAAGAATACTGGAATCTTGTGGCAACATTTGAAGGCAGTCATCCGCCGCCTTTCGACGCGAAGCTTCTTAAAGTCGAAGGTAAAAAAGCAAAGGTGACCAGCGCGGATCAGGCCGCAAAGCTTGTAGCCGAAATCAACAAAGCTTCTTTTATCGTTGAAAAACTGGAAAAAAAGGAACTCAAACGCGCGGCGCTTCCACCTTTCACCACCAGCAAACTGCAGCAGGAAGCCTCCCGCTGGCTTAGATTTTCAGCCAAGAAAACCATGATGGTCGCCCAGAAATTATACGAAGGCATTGATCTGGGTACAGAAGGCTCCGTCGGTCTGATCACCTATATGAGAACCGACTCCTACCGGATCGCCGATGAAGCCCTCAACGCGGTGCGGGATTACATTAAGGATAATTATGCCGCCGACTATCTGCCGCAGAAGCCGCATGTATACAAAAACACACAAAAGACGCAGGATGCGCATGAAGCCATCCGCCCTTCCGGCATGGCCTACAAACCGCAGGACATCAAACAATATCTGACCCCCGAACAATTCAAGCTCTATCAGCTTATCTGGAACCGTTTTGTCGCAAGCCAGATGAACCCGGCCGTATTCGATCAGACCACGATTGACATTGCTGGCGCAAATTGCGTTTTCCGCGCCCAGGGGCAGGTCCTGAAATTTCCGGGCTTCACGATCGTTTACACTGAGGGCAAGGACGAAAAAGAAGAGGAAAACGGTGGAGACAAACTGCTGCCGGCTGTTTCGGAAAAAGAAGCATTAAACCTGATGAAGCTCGACTCGCAACAGAAATTCACCCAACCGCCGCCGCGTTTTTCGGAAGCTTCGCTGGTCCGTGAGTTGGAAGAAAAAGGAATCGGGCGCCCCAGCACTTACGCGGCCATCATCTCCACCATTCAGGATCGTGAATACGTCCGCCTGGAAAAAAGCAAATTCTTTCCGACAGAGCTTGGCAAAGTTGTTACAGAATTGCTGGTTGAGAGTTTCCCCACTGTTTTGGATATGGCGTTTACAGCGGATATGGAAAACAAGCTCGATGCCATCGAAAACGGCGCCAACAAACGTGTGGAGACATTGCAGGATTTCTACAAGCTGTTCTCTAAGGAACTGGATAAAGCCAAAGACGGCATGCGTAACGTGAAATCCGAAGAGACGCCGACCGACCTGGTTTGCGAAAAATGCAACTCTCCCATGGTCATCAAATGGGGCAAAAACGGGCGGTTTCTTTGCTGCTCAAACTACCCCGACTGCAAGAACACTATGAATTTCATCCATGACGAAAACGGCAAGGTAAAACACGTGGAAACTCAGACAACGGAAGTAAAATGCAACAAATGCGGCAAATACATGCAGGTCAAAGAAGGACGTTTCGGGCAATTTCTGGCCTGCTCGGGTTACCCGGAATGCAAAAACACCATGAACGCGACCACCAACGAAAACGGTGACATTGTCGCGCAGGAAGCGCCGACGACCGATGAAGTCTGCGAACTTTGCGGCAAACCGATGGCGGTGAAGCGCGGACGCTACGGCCAGTTTCTGGGATGCAGCGGTTATCCCGAATGCAAAAACATCAAAAAAATGACCAAAGACGGCAAGGTATTGACACAGGAAGCCGTCATCTCAGAAGAAACCTGTGATAACTGCGGCAAACCGATGGCCATCAAGCGGGGACGCTACGGCCAATTTCTGGGATGCACCGGCTATCCCGAATGCAAAACCATCAAGAAAATGCCCAAGAATAAATCAGGGGAATGAAATCAGCCCGGGTCAATATTATTGGAGGCGGTCTTGCCGGCTGTGAAGCCGCCTGGCAGCTTTTGAGACGCGGTCATGCGGTTCATCTTTTTGAAATGAAACCCGGATTCTTTTCACCCGCGCACAAGCTGGAACATCTGGCTGAGCTGGTCTGCAGCAACTCCTTTAAATCCAATGATCCCGACAGTGCTCCCGGTCTTCTGAAAAACGAAATGCGACGATTGGATTCACTGATTCTTTCCGTCGCCGACCAGACGGCCGTGCCGGCAGGCTCAGCGCTGGCCGTCGATCGAACACTGTTTGCCCGTACTGTCGAAGCACAACTGATTCGGCAAAAGAATTTCACGCTAAACCGGCTTGAAATAACGGAACTTCCCGCGGATTCTCCGACGATCATTGCCACAGGCCCTCTGACATCCGACCGATTCGCACAACATATTTCGCAGATCCTCGGCGGTTCCTATTTATACTTCTATGACGCCATCGCGCCGATTGTGGAAGCGGATTCCATCGATATGGAAAAGGCTTACTGGGCGTCACGCTATGACAAAGGCACTCCAGATTACCTGAACTGTCCGCTATCCGCCGATGAATATAAGCGCTTTCATCAAATGCTTCTGGCAGGCAAAAAAGTTGCCGCTAAACCGTTTGAAGAAATAAGGCACTTTGAAGGCTGCCTGCCTGTGGAAGTGCTGGCCGCACGCGGCGAAGAAACGCTCGCTTTCGGACCGATGAAACCGGTGGGCCTCATTAATCCGCGAACAGGGACAATGCCCTACGCCGTACTTCAATTGCGAAAAGAGAATCAATCCGGCAGCCTTTTGAACATGGTGGGCTTTCAGACCAAACTTACCTGGCCTGAACAGGAAAGAATATTCCGCATGATCCCGGGGCTGGAAAACGCGCAATTTGCAAGGATGGGCAGCATTCACCGCAACACCTACATTCATTCCCCTTCCCTGCTTCAGACATCGTTGCAGTTGAAAACGGATCCCCGTATTTTTTTTGCCGGACAGATTACGGGTGTAGAGGGCTACATGGAATCCACAGCGATGGGCCTTCTGGCCGGTCTGAACGCCGCGGCGCTCCTTGAAGGCAAGTCTCTCGAACCGCCACCCGGGACAACGGCCCTGGGCGCTCTGGCACACTACATTACCTCTGCCGGGGCAGCAAATAACTTTCAACCCATGAACATGAATTTCGGAATTCTGGAACCAATGACGGTTAAAAGAATGAAGAAAAAAGAAAAACACATCCTGTACGCGAAACGCGCAAGGCAGGATTTAGCGAAATGGCTCGATGCCTCCGCAATGTCCGATCCTTTATAAAACAGCCAGTGCATTTTAAGGGATTTATTTTTCGTTTAGAAAAAACTGCGCTGGATTGATACCGAGAACGGCAGGCGACAGGCCGCGTATAATTTTCAGATCTTTTTCGTCCTTGCTCTGCTGACCCGGAAGGTAGATGATTTCCCCGCGTCTCATTTCCCCGTCTCCCTGATCCACCAGACGCATCACCTGCGGCATACCCCGTTCCGACTCATCGGGATAATCCATAACCAGCGCTGTACCCCCGTCGCTCAACTCCACGACGGATCCTATAGGATAAATGCCCATCATGCCGATAAATTGTTTCAGTAATATGGTATCAAAGTGCTGCCCTGCTTCCTGCCACATTTTTCGCAAAGCCTCGTCAGGCGTGAAGGACGTCGGACGGTAGGCACGCTGCGCCGTCAATGCTTCATAGACGTCGGCAATCCGCAGGATTTTCCCTAAAAGACTAAGGCTCTCCATGAACATGGTGCGGGGATAGCCTGTCATATCCGGATTCAAATGGTGTTCAAACGGACCGAGGATAATTCTGGATCTTAGCGCGTCAGGTGCGTTCAGCATGAGGATCTGCCTCACGCCGATGAGAGGATGCGCTCTCATCTGTTCCCATTCATCCTCGCTTAGTTCACCCTGTTTAAGCAGAATCTGCTTTGAAACCCTCACTTTTCCCAAATCGTGAAACAACCCGCAAACGGACAGATATTCCAAGGATGTGTCCGACAGACCGATATGCCTTCCAAGGCAAGTCGCCAGAAGAGCGACATTGACAGAGTGCGTATAAGTATAATCGTCATAGTCTTTGATTGTTGAAAGGCCGAGCATCAGGGAGGTGTCCTCACGAACGAGATCCACAATGTTCTGCGCCAGACGCCTGGCCTTGCGGACACCCACCATGCCCTTTGAGGCTTTTTGTGCGACCTCTCTGACCGTTTCGACTGCATGAAAATAGGTATTTCGCGCGGTTTCATAGTGTTTGTCTTCCACACTGATTTCATGGTCCGAGACGTCGTCATCCAGTTTTCGGGAAATCTGCACCCATCCATAGCCCGACTCACGAAGATGCTGATCCAACCATCCGGCAGGATCGGCATTGTTGACCGCACCGATCAGCAGTCTTGCAACAGCCAGGATATCATCCGGGGAAGCATTTCGAGAGGCTTGCAGGAAAGTGACGCCGCCGATCCCCCGTCTCGAAAAATAGTCCACCATGGTGCTGACCACGCCTTGCGCATCCCTGCGATAAGGGAACTTTTCTCCGCCGATATGAAATCTTCCGCGCCAAAGCATCAAATTGACATCTCCCGCGAAAGTGATTTCGTCAAGAACGGATTGAAATGAACGAACACTTTTCCGGATGAGCTGATTGTTGTCGCGGTAGATTTTGGCCGTATGAATCACATGATACAAGCTCCGGAGAAAATCATGTCCGAAGCGAACCACAAGGGTCTGTTGATCCGACATCATCTGCCTCCCTTGACTTTCACGAGATCTCTATCCCGTGCTTCACGTACAACGCTTCGAAGTCCGGGAAACAGACTCCGTGCGGCGTCATCAATCACCTGACGGGATTCAGGAATTTTCAAGGCGACCAAAGCCAGGGCGGCGCCGTAACGGTCAGCATATCTACGCGCGCCCGGCAGCCACTTACGGCGCATTAAAACACCCCGAAGGAAAGGCACGCTTTGTTCAGAGCCGCATTTCCCCAAAGCCCGGTAACACTCGATGATGTGTTGGGCCGCGTCGGCACCGGATTTTATGCTTTTCAGATACGAGAGCAAAAGCGCTTCCACGCCCGGATCTCTGGCGCGCCCCAACTGTTTGAGAATCATACGCCGCACCGCTTCATCTGAATCCTCAAGTAGCTTAAACAATTCCTCTGTCTGAATCAGCCGGCCGTTTACGAGAGCTTTAACCGCCAGCCTGCGAACAGGAACGGACGAATGTCTGGTCAATCTCATAAGATATTCCGTGGCAACATCCCCGCCGAGCCGATAGAGCACCGGAATGAGGCGCGCGACTTTTTTGTCTTCAGATTGACTGATCAGCCGCCATAGAGGACTGTGATCCTTTTGTGCCAGCGCGATAATCCCGTCTTCTACAATCTGCTCAAACTGCGTTGGCCGGTGGGTCAGCAAAAGAAGGGTCAGGGTATCAACCGCCCGCGGGTGCAATTTTGGAAACATCCTTCCCAGTATTATGGCTTGCGGGACGGTAAGATTATTCCAATCCTCTTCAAGAGGGCCGAGAAAATCGGCATCTGAGATACGCATGAAAAACTCCTCGATCAACCAATCCGCCCGGGGAGCTCTGAGCCTGCCGCTTTCCACCGCATGTCGCAATCCTTCGACAATGATCAAGGCATTCTCATATTGCCGACTGGAGAGAAAACCGGCCAATTCCTTTGAAAACACCTCCAGGATCACGCTGGCATCACTTTCGTCTTCATATTGAAGCAGACTGTCGAGAAGCATGTTGAGATGGCCGGAAGCGGGTGCTGTTTCTTCGTCTTGAATCATCTGCGCCAAAGCGTCTTGTTCAGCGTTTGTCAGAACGAGACGCGCGGGATCGATGGATGGATTGCCGGTCTGCGCCTGCATGTCCGTTAATTCGCGCATCCCCTGTGACGAACCAGCATCAAATGTGGAGACCGTGGCGGTCTCTTCCGGTGAAAGTCCGAAGAATAAATCGGACGCCTCATATTGGGTATGGCAGAAGCGGGCTTCCCAGAAATCCGTGACAATATCACCTTCCGGCTCCGCCGATAAAACCGCGTAACGGTTAATGATGGACAAAATTTGCTGAACTTCCTCCAGGGTAACCCCTTCGGAAAATTCCAGCCATCTTATCCCGTCGCGAAACAGTGTAAAAGGCAGGGTTCCCTCTTCGAGCGCCCCTGTGTGCACGTCATCCCCGCCACACAAGACACGTTCTCTTTCAATTTCAATTCGAAAATCTCCGTATTGCCTTGTATATTCATCCAGTTTGACGTGACATCGCCGGATGGCGCTCATGCAGAGGCTATGACCTTCGGGGTAAAGTGAGAGATTCTTGCCTGCCAGCAACAGACTGGCATACATATTTCTCGCGTCGCTTTTCGTCCCGGAAGAAACGCTTTTCCCTTTTTGTTTTATGAGATTATCCTGCATGTTTATCCACAAACCTTTTCTGGGAGACAGCTCTTTATCTATATCGGCACGGAACCGCAATCACTTTTGCAAAATAATTAATTCAATCGCAGGCTGCCTGGGCATTGGATATTGACCCGTCATCCCTTTCATGCTAGGAAACCACTGGTAAATTCGAAGATATAGACTGGTTTTCCCGGCTGATTCTTCTTTTTTTTAAACCGCCAAGGAGGTTAATGTGACTTTTCAGGAACTCATTTTTGCACTCGAAAAATACTGGCATGACCAGGGCTGTGTCATCCAGCAGCCTTATGATATGGAAGTCGGAGCCGGAACCTTTCATCCCGCCACCTGCCTGCGCGCGTTAGGACCGGAGCCGTGGAACGTGGCCTATGTTCAGCCGTCACGACGGCCCACCGACGGCCGTTACGGCGAAAATCCCAACCGTCTTCAGCACTACTATCAATACCAGGTGATCATGAAGCCTTCGCCGATGAATATTCAGGAACTCTACCTCAATTCACTCAAAAGCTTCGGCATTGATCCGCTGGAACACGATATCCGATTCGTCGAAGACGACTGGGAATCACCGACGCTCGGCGCATGGGGACTGGGCTGGGAAGTCTGGCTCGACGGCATGGAAATCTCCCAATTTACCTATTTTCAGCAGGTGGGTGGCTTCGATTGCAACCCGGTCTGCGCCGAGTTGACTTACGGAACGGAACGTATCGCCATGTACATTCAGGGTGTTAACAACGTCTATGATCTGCAATGGACGGATAAGATCAAATACGGCGATGTTCACCATAAAGGCGAAGTGGAGTTTTCCACCTATAATTTCGAAGTGGCGGATATTCCGATGCTGCGCAAGCTTTTTGACACTTACGAGGAAGAAGCCATGCGCATTGCCGAGAAAAATCTGGCGCTTCCCGCGTATGATTACTGCCTGAAGTGCTCCCACACATTCAACCTGCTCAACGCGAGGGGCGCGATCAGCGTGGCGGAACGCACCAGCTACATTGGACGGGTGCGCAATCTGGCCAGGCTCAGCGCGGAACTTTATATGAAACAGCGAGAAAACCTGGGATTCCCCCTCTTAAAGAATAACTAGATGATCTGGAGATACCATGAGCAACGAATTGCTATTTGAAATCGGCACTGAAGAAATTCCCGCCGGATTTTTATCCAGGGCGGTGGTGGATATGGAAACGATTATCCGCAAATCCCTGACGGAAAAACGCATTGCTTTTGAAGGCATACAATGCATGGCCACACCGCGCCGACTGATTCTCTATATAGCCGATGTGGCGCCAAAACAAGAAGACCAGACACTGGAAAAGCTGGGTCCGGCTAAAAAATCAGCTTACGACGAAAACGGCCAGCCTACGAAAGCAGCATTGGGCTTTGCCAGAGGTCAGGGCCTTGAAGTTGGACAATTGGAAACCATTGTAACGGAAAAAGGCGAGTATCTGGGTGCGCGTAAAACAATCGCGGGCCAATCGACATCCGAACTGCTTGGGGATATTCTCAAAGATTTTCTTTTGTCTATTCCTTTTCGTAAATCCATGCGCTGGGCCGGCTATGAACTTCGTTTCGCGCGCCCGGTGCACTGGCTTGTGGCGCTCTACGCGGGCAAAGTGATTCCGCTGAAAATTGAAAATATTGAAAGCGGCAATACGTCACGGGGACATCGTTTCATGAGTCCGGATGCTTTTGACGTTGCAAATTTTGAAGATTATCTCACTAAAACCCGGAACCATTTTGTCATTGCGGATCCGGCCAGCCGTAAAAAGCATATTCTGGACGAAGCCCGGAAAGCGGCAGCCGAGGTCGGCGGAAAGCTCTTCTATACGGAAGATCTGCTCGACACGATCAGTTTCATTGTTGAGTACCCTGTGATTGTTCGTGGCGGCTTCGATGAAGCTTACCTGAAAATCCCCAAGGAAGTGCTCACCACCACCATGATCTCCCATCAGAAGTATTTCCCCGTGGTAAACGATGAAGGCCGTCTGCTCCCATACTTCATCGCGGTCAGCAATACAAAGCCACGCGACCTTTCCGTCGTCGCGCGCGGTAACGAACGTGTGCTGGCGGCAAGACTCGCCGACGCGCAGTTCTTCTTCGA
>JAWOJC010000069.1:0-4046 GCA_046484315.1 Smithellaceae bacterium
GTGAGAATTGCCACACCGTATGCGCCAATCGCGAAAAAGCCGCCATGTGCCAGGGATGCCTGACCCGTAAAGCCCATGATCAGATTCAAACTCAGTGCGCCAATCGCAAAAAGCAGGCTCATGGTGATAATCTGAGCATAATACCGATTCGTTACAAGTAAAGGAACGAGCAGGGCTATAACCACGATTAAGATATAGAACCAATTTTCCTTCAACCACTTCATCATCTGCCCTTAATCTCCTTCCCGAACAATCCGGTTGGTTTTATAGCCAGGATCAGCACTAGCGCGCCGAAACCGAAAACATCTTTGTAGGCAGCCGATAAATAACCGCCGCCGATGGCTTCTATCAAGCCCAGAAGCAGACCGCCGACAATCGCGCCGGGAATACTGCCCATGCCGCCCAAAATCACGATGACAAACGATTTCAGACCCACCATCGCTCCCATGCTGGGTGAGATCATGAAGATGGGAGCAACCAGACACGCGGCAATGGCGGCCAGCGCGGTGGCAATGGCGAAGGTCATGGCGGCCACCCGGGTCACATTGATGCCGACGAGTGTGGCGCCTTCCTTATTTTGGGCAACCGCTTCAATCGTGCTGCCCAGTGTGGTTTTCTTAATGAAGAGCTGAAGTATGGCGATCATGATGAAAGCAACCACAATGACCAACACACGCTGTTGCGTCATGGTGATGCCGAAGAAATCGATGATTCCGGGATACGGGTTCGGAATGCGGTGTCCTTCCGGACCCCACAAGACCACCACCGCGTTTTCCAAAACGATCAAAGCGCCCAATGCGGCAATGAAGGGGTTAATCCCCCCCGAATCCCCCAATGGCCTGTATACCAGAAAGTACAGGACAACACCGGCAACCGCCAGGATGATGGCGGCCAGCGCGACGGCGGGCCAGTAGGCAAATCCGAAGATGGTGATTAAAAAGAAAGCAACGTAGGCGCCAAGCATGTACATGTGCCCGTGTGCGAAGTTCGGCACGTGCAGAATGCCATAAACCAGCGTCAAACCGAGAGCGACGATGGCATACGTGCTGCCCAACATGATTCCATTGAATACCTGCTGTAGAAAAAGTTCCATTTAGACTCCATCACTTCTGAATTAAACCCGCCTTAAGTAGCATTTGGGACTGAATCAGGCGAGGTCACGTCCAACTCTTCAGGCAAGACTTCGATATTTGATTAACGAACGTGGCAGCGTTAATAAATGAGCAAACACCTTTTGTCAAGGAAAAAGTCGCACGTTCGCCAACTTTTTTCCAGATTCGTTCTCCTGTCTCAATTCCACGGCATGACTGAGCTATCCTGTGACTACTAGTCATAAAAATACAGGATTCTGTGTACCGGAAAAGCGAGATCATATTTCGGCATGCAGCGCCGGTCGGAACCTCCGTAATTCAGGGTTGACTTGAGATGCTTTATCAAGTAGAAATTTCGCACCACGAATGACACGATCAAGGGAAAACAAATGATTCGTTCAGCACTCTTAGTTACCTTAGGCGTCGCGATTACCGCTTTTTTCTCTTTCTGGGCCGTCGTCTTCTCGTTTTTTTCCAATGCGGAAA
This sequence comes from Smithellaceae bacterium, assembly GCA_046484315.1. GTDB lineage: Bacteria > Desulfobacterota > Syntrophia > Syntrophales > Smithellaceae > UBA8904. The sequence goes on from JAWOJC010000069.1 coordinate 1,578, forward strand.
ACAATGTCCATAGAGTGGCCAATCTCTGGAGCAGAGTTCTTCTCGCGCTGTGCGCAACCAAAGTGGAAGTTATCGGCAAAGAAAACATTTTGTACGGCAAACCGCAGATTTTCATGGCCAACCACCAGAGCGACTTTGACATTCTCATTACGCTGGCGTATGTCACCTGTCAATTCCGTTGGATCGCCAAGAAAGAGCTGTTCGCGATTCCGGTGTTCGGGCAAGCCATGAAAAGCGCAGGCTACATTGAGATCGACCGGCAGAATCATGAAAAAGCACTGCAGAGCCTTGACCTGGCGGCATTGCGCATCCGTGAAGGGAAATCAGTCATGACCTTCCCTGAAGGCACCCGAAGTCGCGACGGTGAAATCAAGGCCTTCAAACAGGGCACCTTTCACCTGGCCATTGCGTCAGGTGTCCCGATCGTCCCAATCAGCATCATCGGCAGCGGCGAAATCATGCCGAAACGATCCCTGAAGGTCAAACCGGGCAGAATCAAACTGGTCATCGACAAACCGATTGATGTAAAAAAATATACGCTGGAAAATAGGCAAGTCTTAATCGACCGGGTCCGACAGACCATCATGCAGAATTACGACGCCCATCAGGATGCGGGCAAGGCCGGCATCAAAGACATCCAATCCGAAATCAGAGCGGCCTCCTGAATCATGGAAGAAACCCCCAATGATCGTCATCGCAGCAGAATCAGAGAAATTAAAGGCGTAATTTGCCTGGCTGTGGCCATTTTCCTCTTGCTGTGCCTGTTTTCCTACTCGCCGCATGACCCCTCCCTCACCAGCTTTCCGGATGAAGCGTATGTCACGCAGAATCTCACCGGAAAAGTCGGCGCCTACATGGCGGATGTCATCATCCGGCTTCTGGGTATCGCGGCCTTTTTGCTACCCATCGGCCTCCTGGCCATGGCGTTTCAATACTTTCTGCGCCCGGTATTCACCGCATGCGCGTCCCGCTTCTTCGGCCTCTTCTTTTTTGTTCTTTCCTGCACGGGCCTGCTCGCGGCACTGATCAGGCAGGACATCACCCTGCACGGGGAACCGCTGAGGGCGGGGGGCTGGATCGGCTGGAAACTGGTTGGTTTTCTGCTTAACTATTTCAACACGGCGGGCACGCATATCATCCTGGTTTTCACTTGCGTCGTCTCGCTTTTTTTCATTATCGATTTTTCTCTCGTTTCGCTCACGGAAGTATTTTCCCGGAAAATGCGCAGTCTTTTCACGAATGCCAAAGATCGCATGGCGTCCGTTTTCAACCGCTTCGTCTCCCTTCTGAAAATTGAAAGAAAACCGCAGATCGTCATGGAAGAGGCAACCGAGCCCGCGCCCAGAAAAGCAAAACCCAAAAAAGTCGAACAAACGCATTTCGATTTTTCCAAGTTTAAGTCCGACGGAAAATTTCAGCTGCCGCCATTTACCCTGCTTGCGGAAGCACCGCAAAAGGACACGCGCGTCAAACGGGACCACCTGGTGACCAATTCGCGCATTCTGGAAAAGAAACTCGCGGATTTCGGCGTGGAAGCGCGGGTCGTGGAAGTGATGCCCGGCCCGGTGATTACGATGTACGAACTGGAACCGGCAGCCGGTGTCAAAATCAACCGTATTACCAATCTGGCCGACGATCTGGCCCTGGCGCTGATGGCGCCCAGCATCCGGATTCTCGCGCCGATCCCGGGAAAGTCCGTGATCGGCATTGAGATTCCCAACCTCAAACGGGACCCTGTATTTTTAAAAGATGTTCTCAATAATGACGTTTTCATGAGATCGTCCCTGCGCCTTCCCATGGCGCTGGGCGTGGACTTCGTCGGCACGCCGGTGATCGCCGATCTGGCAAAGATGCCGCATCTGCTCATTGCCGGGACCACCGGCTCTGGCAAAAGCGTCGCGCTCAATGCGATGATTTGCAGCATTCTTTTCAAAGCCCAGCCGGACGACATCAAGTTTCTGATGGTCGACCCAAAGCGTCTGGAGCTCTCTTCCTATGAGGGCATTTCCCACCTGATGCATCCCGTGGTGGTGGATCCGAAAAAAGCCTCGCAGGTCCTGCGCTGGACGGTCGAGGAAATGGAGCGCCGGTACAAAGTCATCAGCATGCTGGGCGTGAAAAGCATAGACGCCTACAACGAAATGGTTCTCACCGGCACGAAAAGCAAAACGCCATCACCATCACGTGAACCTCAAACGAATTTCGAACCGGACGCGCTCCCCGGCGAAAGTACCACAAAAAGCCATGCCCCCATCGAGCATGTCAAGCTTCCTTATATTATCGTGGTGATCGATGAACTGGCCGACCTGATGATGATCGCGCCGCGGGATGTGGAAGAATCGGTGACACGGCTCGCGCAGATGGCACGCGCGGCGGGCATTCACCTGATCATCGCCACCCAGCGTCCGTCGGTGGATGTCATTACAGGCCTCATCAAGGCCAACTTCCCCACGCGGATATCCTTTAAAG
>JAWOJC010000088.1:0-2971 GCA_046484315.1 Smithellaceae bacterium
GGCCCCGCGCTATTTTATAAAAACCGCTGTGAAGAATTGAAGCAAAATCCTCCGGGGGAGAGCTGGGATGGAACGGTGACCATGGGGAGGGGTGTCGCAGCTTCACGGCAGAATCTTAAAGAGCAAGACCTTCCGCGATTTTTATGTGATGTTCCCCAAAAAGTTTACGGCCATCACCAACGGCATGACCCAGCGTCGTTGGCTTGCCGCCGCCAATCCCGGGTTGTGCGCGCTTTTGTGCGATACCATCGGCGATAAATTTATTCGCGATTATCGCGAGTTTGCCCGCCTCAAACCGCTGGCAGGCGATGAGCGTTTTCAGGCGGAATTCGCGCGCGTGAAAGAAGAAAACAAAGTACGCCTGGCCGATTACGTGTTTAAAAGACAGGGCGTGGCGCTCGATGTGCAATCCGTCTTTGATGTGCAGGCCAAAAGATTGCACGAATACAAGCGCCAGCTTTTAAAAGTGCTGCACATTTTACATCTGTACAACCGCTTGATTCAAAGCGATGGGTTTTCTTTGCCCCGTCCGGTCACCTTTTTGTTTGCCGCCAAGGCGTCGCCTGCGTATCACCGGGCCAAGGAAATTATCCGGCTCATTCATGCCGTCTCCGCGCTGGTTGCCTCCCATCCGCGCACGAAAGACATCATCCGGGTTGTTTTTCTGGAAAATTACAATGTGACTCTGGCCGAACACCTGATTCCCGCGGCAGATATCAGCGAGCAGATATCCACGGCGGGATATGAGGCCTCCGGTACGGGAAATATGAAATTCATGCTCAACGGCGCGGTGACGCTCGGAACCCTGGACGGAGCGAATGTGGAAATGTTCGATGAAGTGGGCGAAGATAATATCTTCATCTTCGGCGCGCGCGCCCACGAGATTGCCCGCTTGGAAAGCGATCACTCCTACAACCCCAAAGAATACTTTGACCGCAATGCCGATATTTCCGCTGCGGTGTCGCATCTGGTGGACGGCACCCTGCCGGGCTTCGGAAAGGGCGGATTTGAAGACCTTTACCACTCCCTGCTTTTCGGCGACTATGACCGGGCGGACAAATACTTCCTGTTGTATGATTTTGACGCGTACCGCGACATGTTTGAAACCGTGTTGTCTGCGTACACGGATCGGCCCGCCTGGACGAAAAAGGCGATCCTCAACACGGCTTCGGCAGGTTTTTTCAGTGTGGATAGGACCATCGCCGAGTACAACGAGAAAATCTGGGGGCTAAAATCCATTTAGGATTTCAAAAGGAGCAGCGACCATGCTGATCAACTACCGAAATGAAATGCAGCACGATTCGTCGCTTGGCGCTTTTCGCGACCCGGTCGGGGCCTTGCCTGCCGGTGCGTCCTTAACGCTGCGCTTTCAGTCGCGTCTGGCGAATGTAGAGAGCGTCTATCTGTGCCTCTTTTCCGAGACGTTTCACGAAGACCATCTGATGCAACGAACGGATCAGTTCTGGCAGGTCGATCTTGCGGCGCCGTCGGTTCCCGATGTGTACTGGTATTATTTTGCGGTCAATGTCGGGGGCAGGCTTTGCTATTACGGCGCTGCCGGCAATCGCTCAGGCGGCAGCGGCTGTGTGTACAGTGATCCGCCGCCCGCCTATCAACTGACCGTTTACCACCCCGGGTTTGACGTGCCCGCCTGGTTTCAAAAGAGCGTGATGTATCAGATTTTTCCGGATCGCTTCCGCCGAAGTGACGACGACACGGCGAAAAAGGGGATGGCGTATCACCGCGCCAAAGGCCGCCGTGTTTATGAGCACGAGACATGGAACGAACAGCCGTTATACGATCCGCTTCCGGGCGAAGCCGCGTATGATCCGTGCGATTACTTCGGTGGAACGCTCAAGGGCATAGAGGCGTGTTTGGATTATCTGCAAAGTTTGGGCGTTGGCGTGCTGTATTTGAACCCGATCTTTGAAGCGGCCTCCAACCACCGTTACAACACCGCCGACTACCTGCGTATCGATCCGATCCTGGGCGATGAAGCTGATTACGTATCGCTTTGCAAAGAGGCCGCCAAGCGCGGCATCCGCATTCTGCTTGACGGTGTTTTTTCACACACCGGCTCCGACAGCCTTTATTTCAACCGTGAGGGCGCCTATGAAAGTCTGGGAGCCGCCAACAGCCCCAACTCGATTTATTATCCCTGGTACACATTTGTTCGGTATCCGGATAAATACAAATGCTGGTGGGGATTTGAAACCCTCCCCGAGGTGAATGAGGAAAATCCGGACTGGCAGCAGTTCGTCATTACAAGCGATGACAGCGTGATTAAGCAATGGCTTACAGCCGGAGCCAAAGGTTACCGCCTGGATGTGGCAGACGAGTTGCCGGATTCCGTTCTGAAGCTGATGTATGATGCCGCCAAAAAAACGGACCCCGAATCCGTGCTCTTAGGTGAGGTCTGGGAAGACGCAACGACGAAATTAAGCTATGGCGCCAGACGCCGCTATGCTTTAGGCGGCATGCTCGACTCCGTCACCAACTATCCGCTGCGGAGCGCCTTAATCAGCTTTCTTACACAAAAGTCGCAGGCGTTTGACCTGAAATACTTTCTGGTGGATCAGGCCGCGAATTATCCCCGTCCGATGTACTATGGCCTCACCAATCTTTTATCTTCGCATGATGTGGAACGCATTCGCACCGCTTGCAACACCAAAATGGATCCTCATGAGCTCACCCCTCAACAACAAACCTCTTTTATCATTACCGACCGGCAAAACCAAAAGGGCGCAAAGCTCCATCGTCTGGCGGCCATCCTGCAATACGCGCTTCCCGGCGTTCCCTGTTTGTATGCCGGAGTACGCGTCGGCTCCAAACAGTGCGCGCGCAATCTCTGTCTTGCCAGCCCCCACGAGTCCGTAGAATCCCACGATCTCACCGCGCATGACCTTGAAGCTGACATCACCGAGAAGATCGTTGGAAAGCCCACAGGCCTCGAGCACAACGTCGCTGCTGG
>JAWOJC010000104.1:0-8089 GCA_046484315.1 Smithellaceae bacterium
AAAGCCAAACGCAAGCCCGCCAGAAAAGCATAGCCCGCCGAAAACCTTCGTGTCTCCACTGTGGAAAACCCTGACGGGTCATTCAGCTTCGCAAGACCGACGGCGCCTTGCCTGACTCGTTCGGCCCAGAGCAGGCGCTGGCAGTCGCGAAGGGTGCAAATGCCGTTTTTCAGATCCGGTTCGATGCGATACAAAGAATTTTCGGAAGAAAACAGACCGTCGCGCAGGGAGGCTGAGATGGCATCGATGTATTTTGTTTTATTCTTTTCAAAATAGGGGCGAATCCCCTGGCTTTGCAAGCGCTCCAGCAGGTGGCGGTTTCCGCAAAGATAACGCGCCTCAAGCAGAGCGGTGTCCGTAGCAATATCCTCCCCGAGGATTGACCGGCATTCGTCTGCCGTGCGTACCACAGAGGCAAGCGAAAGGCCGAGCCCCCAGTATTCTTTAATCAGCAAAGGGATTTTTTCGGCATCATGCCGATCCCGGTGAAGGATCAGAATATCAATATCGGAATAGGGCCAGAGCTCTTTACGGCCATAGCCTCCCAGAGCCACCAGGCAGTAGTCGAGGTCACGACCCTCAGAATCCATTGAGTTTCGATAGACCTCCCGGAGCGCTTCATCAACGACGCGGCTGAAAGCGTGCAATGTTTCCAGGGGAGCCTTCAGAGCTTCGTCCGACTGAAAGAGAGACTGCCGCACCGCTGCCAGATGCGCTTTAAGAGGAGCCGTCCGGGAAGTCACGGCCACCTCTAAATCGCTTCGGGGCCGCGTTCTCCGGAGCTGATGCGCATCACGTCATCCATGGGCAGGATGAATATCTTGCCATCGCCGATTTTGCCGTCGGTACCTGTACGTGCAGCCTGCGCAATCGCATTGATCGTCTGCTCCTGATAAATATCCTCCACGGCGATTTCCAGTTTCACCTTCCGGATGAAGTTAATTTTGTATTCGTGGCCACGATAAGTTTCGGTATGGCCTTTTTGACGGCCGATCCCCTGAACGTCGGACACCGTCAGGCGAAAGACCTCTATTTTGCTCAGGGCTTCTTTAACCGCTTCCAGGCGGGTAGGTTGAACAATGGCAATGATGTATTTCATAAAAGTTCTCCTTTCTATAAATGATCAGCGACGAATATCCTGTTCCGGGTAGGCGGATATGTGATGAATGCTTAAATCCGCACCGCGAAGTTCATCGTCCTGACTCAGGCGAATCCCCACGGTCCGCTTCAAAATCAGATAAACACAAGTCCCCACCAGCAGGGCAAACGCCACCGCTGCAAACGTCCCCATAAGCTGCGCGGAAAATGACACACCGCCCATGCCACCGAACAGTTTTTGACCGAAAATGCCTGTGGCGATGCCGCCCCATGAGCCGGTTATGCCATGCAGCGGCCAAACCCCCAGCACATCGTCGATTTTCAATCGTTCCGTTTCCATTTTAAACCCGAAGATGAAGATGATCGAAGCAATGCCGCCGATTAAAAACGCGCCGAAAGGATGGACCACATCCGATCCGGAACAAATGGCAATCAGACCGGCCAGTGCGCCGTTGTGAATAAAACCCGGATCATTTTTGGAAAAAACCAGCGCAAACAGAATACCGCCCGCCATGGCAAACAGAGAGTTGACCGCCACCAATCCGCTGATCGCCGAAAGGTCCTGCGCACTCATCACATTGAAACCGAACCAGCCGATGGCCAGAATCCAGCTGCCCAGCGCCAAAAAGGGAATGTTGGACACTGGAATACCCTGGCTCACGCCGTTTTGCCAGCGGCCGATGCGCTGACCCAGAATCACAATCGCCGGGAGCGCCAGCCAGCCACCCATCGAATGGACAACCACCGAGCCGGCGTAATCGTGAAATCTGGCGCCTGTTGTTGCCAGCAGCCAGTCCTGAAAAAAAGTAAATCGGCCCCAAATGACCGATTCAAACAGCGGATAGCATAAACCGGCAAGCACGGCGCCGGCAAACAACTGCGGCCAGAATTTCGCCCGTTCGGCAATGCCCCCCGAAATGATCGCCGGAATGCAGGCGGCAAAGGTGGTCAGGAAAAAGCAGCGCACCAGATCAAAGCCTCTCGCGCCCTGAACAACTTTACCGTTGAACAAGTCTGTCAGACTGCCTGCGTCCATCCAGAAATTAATGCCGTAGGCAATGGGAAATCCGATGAGAAAATAAACAATAGTGGACATGGACCAGTCTGCCAGAATTTTCACCAGCGCGTTGATTTGATTCTTCTCACGGACCGTTCCCACTTCGAGAAAAGCAAAGCCCGCATGCATGGCAAAAATCATGACGGCTCCCAGCATTAAAAAAAGCGTGTTTCCGGAAAATTGAAGGGCTTGTATCGTAGCGTCCATAGAACCTCCTTGCAAAAAGCATTTAGCGTTAAACGGGTAACGCAAAAGCAAGGAGTTTGCCAGGAAGGAGTCTCGCGACCTCCGGCACAAGGCCGGGGTGAAAAAAGGCGGCTAAGTCCCCTGTATATTAAATGGATTAGCTTACAGTTTTAAAATGGATTCTTTTTTATATCCTGAATTGATTTTTTCAGGACAATACAAATTTGTAGTAAGGCCAGCGATCCGTAACAAATGTGTATGCGTCGGAAAGAGCTACCAGCCTTTTTGCCACATATCCTCGTCATCGTAAACTTTCTCTTCATCGGAGGCTTCGGGAGCGTCGAATTCACAATCGCGCGTTTGTTTTTTGGCTTTTTCACGGAAATATTCACGATACCACTCGTGCGCCGTGATCATGGACATCACCTCGGAGGTGCCGGTCCAGATCGATGCCAGACGGACATCCCGGTAGATCCGTTCAATGGGGAAAATATTGGTATAGGCAATCCCGCCCATGACCTGCATAGAATTATGAACCACCTTCTGACACGACTCCGTGATGAATTTTTTGCTTTGCGAAACCAGCCTGCGGATCAGATTGATATCCGCGCCCCCATCCACAGCGCGCGCGGTCGTGTAAGCCATGGCGCGGGCAGCGTCAAGCAGCATCACCGCTTCGGCCACCTGGAAGCTGACACCCTCAAACTGATTGATTACTTGTCCGAATGCTTTCCTTCGGGAGGTGTAATTCGTCGCGATTTCCAGCGCAGGCTTCGCCGCCCCGATGGTCATGGCCGCCGTTCCCAAACGTTCCGGAATCATCATGGTATTGAAGACGGCGTAGGCGCCCTGCACCTGGCCTACAACATTGGTCTTGGGTACTTTCACGTCTTTGAAAATGATGCGCCCGGTACCGCCGCCCCGGCAGCCCATCAGACCATACAGATATTTGACCTCAACCCCTTCGGTCCTATCCACGATAAAACAGGTGATTGCCTCCTGCGGCTTTGCTTCAGGATGCGTTTTAGCATAAACCAGAAAAAAGTCCGCGCCTTCCGCGCCGACAATAAAACGTTTTTGACCATTGAGAAGATAATAATCTCCGCAATCTTCGGCTTTGGTGGTCGCACCGAAAAAATCCGAACCGCCGCGGGGTTCGGTCAGGCATTCAGCCGCAAACAAATCGCCTCGCAAAAGCGGTTTGACATACTTTTCTTTCTGTTCGTCCGTCCCGTGCAGAATAATCGCATCGCAAACCAACTCGGCGCCCACGCCGAAGACACAGGCAAACTCATACCCGATGACCCCGACTTCTTCCATAATCATGCAGGTGGTCACCCAGTCCATGTCTCTGCCGCCCCATTTTTTCGGGTATCGGCAACCCATCAGGTTACGCTGGGCAGCTTCCCGCAAAAATTCTTTCGGAAATTTAATGGCATCCGTGTCCATATCGAGAATCATCTGCCGGGGAATACCCTTCACAAAGTCGCGGACTTCATCGCGGATCTGAATCTGCTCTTTCGTCAACATATGCTCGAACATGGCGGCCTCCTTCGATTGCGGCGACGTGCGTTTTTCAAAGCCGCAAAACGATGCCGGATTATACCAGAAAGCCTTCTGAATCTGTATGAATTTGTGATTTTACAGCACTAAAATCCCGCTTGACTAATAGACCTTATTGTGACCATGACCTGATCAATGCGAGCGTGTTGTTTTTTAGAATACAGATCATCCTTTTAATCAATGAGACGCAACCACCGGATGCGCTTTTATCCTGGTGGTTTTTTGTTTACGCCGAAGCGCGAACGGCTTTGTTTAAAAAAGATCATCGCATTGGCGATATCGATAAACCGGACAGGAGCATTTGTCCGGCAGGTGAGGCATACAAGCCCATCCCTTCAACCTTCCTTCTCAATCAGGAGCTGGACGGGGGTGATATTGATGCTTTGTGGGGCCCCGTCGGGGAATGAAGTTTAAATCAAGAAAGGGATTACACATGAACAAAAATCTTTATGTCGGCAACCTGTCGTTCAAGGTCACGGACGAAGACCTGAGAGCCAATTTTTCGGAAGCGGGAGAAGTATCAACAGCGGCGATCATCAAGGACAAGTTCACCGGACAGTCCAAGGGATTTGGATTTGTCGAAATGAAAACAGAAGAAGGCGCCACCCAGGCCATTGAAAAATTTCATGGCGGCATGCTGGACGGCAAAGCCATCACCGTCAATGAAGCCAGACCGAAGAAAGAATTCAGCGGTGGTAACCGCAGTGGCGGCGGCGGTAACCGCGGCGGCGGATTCGGCGGAAATCGTAGCGGTGGCGGCGGCGGTCGCGGTAGATACTAAAAATCGCCCAGGCGAAAAAAGCAATCCAGAAGCAGGGAGCCGGTTTATCCGGCCCCTGCTTTTTTTTGCCTCAATATCAGGCCGGGACAAACCGGGATTTTTCACCGGCACGTGTGACGATCAGCCGGTGCATGGCGCGTATGCAGATAACATAGAGCAGATTCCTGTCCAGATCCGTGGAATACTTGGCCGACGTTGCCTCAGGCACTATCACCTGATCAAATTCCAGGTCCTTGGCCAGATGGGCGCTGCAAATCACAATCCCTTTCGGAAAGGACGTGCTTTTAGACGTCAACAGATGCACCCCTGCTCCTTTTGGTTGATGACGCGATAAAGAGACTGCGCCTGCTTTTGCGTTTTACAAATAATTCCCCGTGTGCTGAAACCGGATTCAGAAAACGAGGCAAGGTCATGAAGAAGGAGGCCCCTTCGTCCGATTGCGTTTTGTTAATGATTTTTATTTACTGTTTTTGCGTTGTGCCTCCAGAAGGCAAGGCTGGTTCCCTTAATGTGTCGCAATCCTAATTTTTCTTTACATTCAATTCCTTCCAGGGCGTGGGTCACGCCCGGCCAAACACCGTAATCATGCCAGACAATGACACCCGTCTTTTTGATCAAACGAAACGCAGTTTCCGTATCCTTGAGGACGTATTCATAAGCATGCGATCCGTCAACAAAGACCATATCGCATGCACCTTCATAAGGACGGTAATCATACTGCGCGGAATCTCCGTACAACTGCGTGATGCGGCCGACCGCGTCGGGGAACCGATCCGTGCAGGCCAGATATTTTTGCCCGGATAAAGCCTTGTCAATGTATTGCCTTTCTCCCGGATCCGTACCGAAGAGCGTTTCTTGACCGGCCGGAAGATCCAGCGTCAGAATGCAACAGCCGGGGGCATTTAAGGCCAGATTCAATGTGGTTCTGCCGTCGCAGGTTCCAATTTCAAAAATCTGCGATCCTGGTTTCAAATGACGTGCAAACTGACAAAGTACGCCCAATTCCGAAACGCGCACGCCGCCATCACATTTTTTCGATTCCTGAAGGAAGACGGACTTCCGGCGTATAAGTGACTTCCATGACACAACCGACAAAAACTTCTTCTGTTTATGCCCATCCGTTTTTCTTCGAAGCTTCCGGAAAAAATCACGCACAGCATCGGTCACGCCCGAGACGGGAAGGTAGATTTCCGTGGCGTGAAAGCCTTCAAAATTGCCAAGATGATCCTTTTTCGCTTTTGTCATTTATCTCCTCCTTGCACAGGCCAGGCAGCGCGTATTGGTCGGGTCCGCTTCCAATCGACGCAGATCCATATCCTCGCCGCAGACAAAACAGGCGCCGTATTCACCCGATTCAATTCGTCGAAGCGCGCCTTCAAGGGCGGATAATTGCGCCTGCCTTCGTCTGGCCGAGGCCAGCGACATCTGCTGCGCCTGAATCGCATCCACGCGCGACACGCGCCCGACGGCGGACTGATCCAGCTCCACAGGCCGTGACGATTCTCTGGACATTTCATCAACTTCCTGAATCTCCGTGCGAAGTTGAAGCAGCTTATCCCGAAAGTGTTTCAGCTCTTCTGTGGTCATGCCTGTGTTCTCCTTTATTTATTTGACGAGCCCATCGCTTGATGGCAATGTTTGTGACCGGTTCGGGTCAGGCACAAAGCAGGCTGATCAAGCGATTCTTAACGATTCGTACTTGAATGCAGCCGCAATTTATTTTTTGGATTAGCGCCGGGGAAGTCAAAAGCGCGAAACCGGATGTTCAAAACAACACGAGGAAACGCCGACGTACAATTTACGCGTCACCCTATATAAAATTGACAGGCATGTCAATTTTAAAAGCCTTTCTGAACGCATGGCCAGTTTCTGCATCTTACAGGTGGCATCCGGCCGCATCCGATGATAAACAAAGCCGAAGAGACGTTACGGGAGAGAAGGTTTATGACAAAAAACTCGAACATTTGCCCTTTGTGCGAACATTGCGCCAATCCGGTGGAAGCGGATGAATTCTATTTGTGCAACACTTGTGAGGGCATTTTTCGGTCGCGCGAATATCATTTGCTACCCGCACAGGAAAAGAAAAGGTATCTGGAACATAACAACGACGTGCACGATACCGGATACAGGAAATTTGTCCTCCCCGTCACGAGCGACATTCTCCAAACCTATGACCGAAGCGCCTGCGGACTGGATTTCGGGGCGGGCACCGGTCCCGTGATTTCCGAAGTACTTCAAGAACAGGGCTATGACATCGTACAATATGATCCGTTCTTTTCCCCTGATTCCTCGCCGCTGTCAGTCACGTATGATTACATCGTCTGCTGCGAAGTGATCGAGCATTTTTGTCATCCGGCAAGAGAATTTGCCTTATTGAAGCGGCTTTTGAAGCCTGGCGGCCGATTGTATTGCATGACGCATCTGTATCAGAGCAATATTTATTTTCCAAACTGGTATTATAAGAAAGATCCGTCGCATGTCTTTTTTTACCGCGCCGAAACCCTGACGTGGATAGCGCATGCGCACAGGTATTCCAGCGTCACTATCCGCGACAGACTCGCCGTATTCCAAAGTTAAAGGAGCTTTATGTATCTATTTGATTCAGACACGCGGCTAAATGATCTGGGAGATTCCCGCTTCGGCTGTGTCATCTCGGACAACTGGTCCGTCAACGGCAATCCCAACGGGGGCTATCTCATGGCCATGATGACCGACGCGATGCTGCGCGCAAGCGACAAAACAAGCACGCCTGTCGTCACCGCGAATTATCTTTCCCGATGCGTACCGGGAGAAGCGGAGATTTCGGTTTTCGAAATGATTCGGTCGCGCCAGTTTGCGCGTTTCGAGGCCAGACTCTTCCAGCGGGGTGAAGAAAAAATCCGGGCTTTCGGCACCTTCTCATCCAATAATGATTCTTGTCTGGTGGAACGTTACGAGGCAGGGCCACCGGATCTTCAGCACATCGCATCGTGCGTGCCCATGCCGCAGATGCCCGGATACAGCCTTTTTCATCACCTTGATCTTCGGTTGGATCCGTCGTGTGCCGGTTGGATGACGGGAGAACCCCTGGCGGAAATATCACAGAACAAGGGTTATTTTTCATTTCGGGATGGCCGACCCATAGACCTGTTTTCTCTTTTTCTGATCATCGACGCCATGCCGCCTGCCGCCATGGCGACACAGGGCCAAACGGCCTGGGTGCCGACGATTGAACTTTCCGTCAACGTCCGGAATTTGCCAAAGACCAATCGCGTTAAATGCAGTCTCCGCACCCGTTTCATGACCTGCGGACTTCTGGAAGCCGACGGAGAGCTCTGGGATGAAGAAGGCCATCTCGCGGCCATTTCACGCCAGATTGCCCAGTTCAAGAAGATCTAGAGGATGATGCCCGTCACCGGGCGGGA
>JAWOJC010000167.1:0-10493 GCA_046484315.1 Smithellaceae bacterium
TTTCACTGGATTCCACCTTCACCGAATCTGCCTTCTTATGAGTCATCAATAATTTATTCAGCAGTAGTGCTGCTGGAAGGAACGAACTTTTCGGTAGGAAGGGGCACAAGCAATCCTTTTGAATATATTGGAGCTCCATGGGTTGAACCTGAGTTGTTTTGTTCTTCATTACCGAAGAAGGCGGAAGGCATTTCGGATTCAAAATTTCGGAAACCATCAACGAAAAATAATCTTCTCCCCTCCCCGTCAAACGGGGAGGTTTTTCCACCTGCCCACTACAGCTGACAATGTGGACAGTAATACGAGCTTCGTCCCCCCTGTTTGATCCGACAGATGATGCCGCCACAGGCTTTGCAGGTGCAACCCGCCTTCCCGTAGACACGAAGCGCCTTCTGGTTTTCCCCTTTGCGGCCGTAAAGATCCCGCCAGTCTGAGATGGAGGTGCCGCGGCTTTCGATGCCTTTTTTCAAAACGCGGCGGGCCAGGCGAAATATTTTTTTCCATTCGCTTACGGTAACCGCCGCCGCCCTGCGTAAAGGCGAAACGCCCGCCTGATGGAGTATCTCGCAGGCATAAATATTCCCGATCCCGGCTATGGCCTTCGGGTCCATCAAGAGGGTTTTGACGCTGACCTGTCTTGCGACCTGCTTTGCAAAAAAAGAATTTTCATCAAAAGCCAGAAGTAAATCTTTTTCGCCCGCGTCAATCCGATCCTTCTCTATCTTGACGGTGGCAAATCGCCTCGGGTCAACTAGATCGACGACACCTTCCTCAAAAACCATGCGCCATCGCCCATGCGGAAGCTTTTCCCCGGAGGGATTCCAAAACAATCGTCCCGTCATCCGCAAATGCACACTGATGCGCCTTCCGTCGTCCAAAACAAGGATAATCGTTTTGCCGCTACGACGGACGGATGCCACAATACGGTTTCTGACGGTGGCGATCCCGTCCAGCTTGTCGTCAAATATTTTCGTGCTCAGTATTTTCTTCCCCGCTATTTTTTGTTGGAGCTGAAGGCACAGGGTTTCTACTTCCGGCAATTCAGGCATACACGACATCCTTTCTCAGCAGGATCGGACCCGGCGGTCCGCCCCAAAACTCTTTTTTGCTTTTAGCGGATCGGGCCTTTTGGTTCAATGGAATTTTCAAGATGGGATGATTTGTAAAGTATTTAAAAATATTTTTCGTTTTCCGCTCTAAAACGCGAAATATCTATTGACAAATTTCACAGCTTGCGTAAATTCGAAATTAATAACGCCGCTGAAAAGCGGCTATTTTTAAATGGAAGGAAAACTTCCCACAGGAGGAATAAATGGAAAACGAAACGCTGTTTAATGAGGAAGCAGAACCTCCCGGTACCGCGCCCGGTCTTGTTGCGGTTCATGATGCGGTAACGGATTTTTATTCGTCGCCTGAAAACAACACTCAACCCTCCCCGGCAAAATCAAAGCCTGAACGACTTTATTTTCCCTTTAAAGATTCAACGCGCGCCAAAGCATTTCGAAAAGTTTTCTACCCCGACATCAGCCGCATCGAATGGTTTGACTGGCGCTGGCAGCTGAAAAACGCCATCCGTGACGCACAAACTCTGGATGCCATCATCGGGCTTTCAGACAGTGAAAAACAGGCGATGATGCACCCGTCGGGTGATTTGCCCGTCGCGATCACCCCTTACTACGCCAGCCTGATTGCCGGTCTGGATCCTTCCGCGCCGCTGCGCCGTTCGGTCGTGCCGGTGGTCGACGAATGCCTGCATACCAAAGGCGAAGAGGAAGACCCCCTTTGCGAAGACGCTGATTCCCCCGTCCCGGGCATCGTGCACCGCTATCCCGACCGTGTCTTGTTCCTGGTCACCGACATCTGCGCGACCTATTGCCGCTACTGCACCCGATCCCGCATTTTTGGCAGACAGCATCAGTGCTTTATCGATACCGACAAATGGGAACGGGCTCTGGCTTATATTGCCTCCAATACGAATATTCGCGACGTCCTGCTTTCCGGCGGCGATCCCCTGACGCTGACAGACGATAAACTCGAATGGCTGCTTTCCAGACTCAAGGCGATTTCACATGTGGAAATCATCCGCATCGGCACAAAAGCGCCGGCCGTCATGCCGCAACGCATCACACCCGCTTTGACTTCCATGCTTAAAAAATACCACCCGCTGTGGATGAGCATTCACGTGACGCATCCCGACGAGCTGACCCCGGAAATGAGCACGGCCTGTATCCGTCTGGCCGACGCCGGCATCCCGTTGGGCAGTCAAACCGTTTTGTTGGCCGGCATTAACGATAATGTCGCCACGATGTCACGCCTGATGCATGGTCTTTTGCAGATCCGCGTCCGTCCTTACTACCTGTATCAATGCGATCCGATTCCCGGCTCATCGCATTTTCGCACGTCGATCAATAAAGGACTGGAAATCATCCAGGGGATGCGCGGTCATACCACCGGTTATGCCGTGCCGACCTATGTCGTAGACGCCCCCGGCGGCGGCGGTAAAATTCCGCTGCTTCCCGAATACGCCATCGGCCGTGATCCCGACGGTCTGCTCATGCGCAATTACGAGGGCCGGACCTTCCGCTATCCGGATAATTCCGCCGAGTCAAAGGATATCCATTAGGAACACATACTATGTCCAGGATCCAAAACCGGCATGTTGCGTCCGGCATCGACCCGAAAAAACTCGTCATCGGCCTGACCTATGATCTGCGCGACGACTATCTGAAGGAGGGCTACAGCCTCGAAGAAACGGCCGAATTCGACAAGTCCGATACGATTGATGCCATTGAAGATGTCATTGTGAAAAACGGCCACCTTACAGACCGCATCGGTCACATCAAAGCCCTGACCCGCAGGCTTGCGTCCGGTGACCGCTGGGACCTTGTGTTCAACATTGCTGAAGGCCTCTACGGCTTCGGACGCGAGGCGCAGGTCCCCGCACTGCTCGATGCCTATCAAATCCCTTACACCTTCTCCGACGCGCTCGGACAGGCGCTGACCCTGCATAAGGGCATGACCAAACAGATCGTGCGCGACCTGGGCATCCCCACGCCTGATTTTGCCGTGATTACCGATCCGGAAGATATCGACCAGGTTCGGCTTCCTTATCCCCTTTTTGCAAAACCCGTCGCGGAAGGCACAGGCAAGGGCATCACGTCCATGTCCAAGATTGACAACGCGGCAGATCTCAAAAATGTCTGCCTGAATCTTTTGAAAGCATTCGGTCAACCGGTGCTGGTGGAAGCCTATCTGCCCGGTCGCGAATTTACTGTGGGAATTGTCGGCACGGGCCGGCAGGCACAAGCCATCGGCGTGATGGAGGTCCTCTTGAATCCGGACGCAGAGGCGCATGCCTATTCCTATGAAAATAAGGAACACTACGAAAATCGGGTCCGTTACGCGGCCGTCGATGATGCGGAAGCCCGCAAGGCTCAAGAGATATCGCTTGCCGCCTGGCGCGGCCTCGGCTTGAAAGACGCAGGACGCATTGACCTGCGCTCCGATGCCCTGGGCCTTCCACATTTCATCGAAGTCAATTCTCTGGCCGGTTTGAATCCCGTGCGTTCGGATCTGCCCATTTTATGCAGATTGACGGGTATGTCCTATGATCGTCTCATCACAGATATTTTGAATTCCGCGCTGACGCGCGCTGGATTGACCGAGCCCGTACAGCATGATTCCCGAATCTGACAGATGAAAAGAGCCGACATGAAAAAAATCATTATTCTCCATACCGATGTGGCCCCGGACGCCGGAGAAGACGAGCTCGACTGTCTTCGTCAGGCCGAAACCATCGCCTGTGCGATGCGCGAACTTGGCTATCAGCCGTCCCTGCTGCCGTTTGTTTTGGATCTTAACGAAACGATCGCCAGACTCCGCGCGCTTCAGCCCGACATTGTCTTTAATCTGGTGGAAACGCTGTCGGGTACCGGATCCATGATTTACTTTGCGACCGCCCTGCTTGATTTTATGCGGATCCCCTACACGGGCTGCCGGACAGACGCCATGTTCCTGACCTCCAACAAACCTCTGGCAAAAAAAATGCTTCATGCCGCAGGGATTGCCACCCCTCCCTGGATAACCTCTGACGGTTCATCAACCGGCAAGTCCGAAAACAACACCTTTCTGTTCAAACCCGCCTGGGAAGACGCTTCCGTGGGACTCGACGACGAATCCATTATTTATACTTCACATTCCGCAACCCTGCTGTCCTCTCTCCAGGACCGGAAAAACAAACTCAAGACGGCATGTTTTGCCGAAGCCTATATCGACGGACGGGAATTTAACATCGCGCTTCTGGCCACGCAGAAGGGGGTGGTGGTTTTACCGGCAGCGGAAATGCTGTTTTTAGATTATCCGCCGGATAAATTGAAATTGCTGGACTACCGCGCCAAGTGGGTTGAGGACACTTTTGAATATGACAACACCATGCGAACCCTTGATATTGCGCCAGGCGACGAAGCGCTGGTGAACCGCCTGCGGCGCATCGCGCTTGATTGCTGGCATCTGTTCGGCCTGAGGGGCTATGCGCGCGTTGATTTTCGCGTCGACCAAAACGGAAATCCCTGGGTGCTTGAAATCAACGCGAATCCCTGCCTCTCCGAAGACGCGGGGTTTGCCGCCGCACTGGAGAGAGCCGCCATCAAGTATCCTGAGGCCATCGACGATATCCTGCGCGACGCGCTGATCTGACAGGAGGAATCCGTTTGTGTTAAAGCCGGTAGTATTGCTTTTCTTTTCCAATCTGTTCATGACCTTTGCCTGGTATGGGCATTTAAAAAATCTCAACAACAAGCCTCTTTTTCTGGTCATTCTGATCAGCTGGAGCATTGCCTTTTTTGAATACGTCCTGCAGGTCCCGGCCAACCGCATCGGTTTTCAGCACTACTCCCTGGGCCAGCTCAAGATCATGCAGGAAGTGATTACCATGATCGTCTTTGCCGGTTTTGCTATTCTTTACATGAAACAGCCGATCAAGATGGACTTCCTCTGGGCATCCCTATGCATGGTGGGTGCGGTTTACTTTATGTTCCGCGGCGGACTGCCGCAGCAGGGATGACACGCATGAAAGACATTCTCTACCGACAGGACATCAGACCAGACGACGTTGATGCCATTGAACGCATTGTCCGCTCCAGCGGCTTTTTTTCCGCCTCTGAAATAGTCATCGCCTGTGAGCTGGCTGCAGACCGCCTAGAACACGGCAAACAGAGCACCTACGAATTTGTGTTTGCTGAAATCAGCGGACAGGTGTCCGGCTACACTTGTTATGGCCTGATTCCCGCGACGGTCGGCAGCTTCGATCTATACTGGATTGCCGTTTCCGAAGCCATGCGCGGCATCGGTCTGGGCAAAGCCCTGCTTTTTAAAACGGAAGCACTGATCCAGGAGGCCAAAGGCCAAAACATTTACGCCGAAACATCCTCCCGTGCGCAATATGAACCCACGCACCGCTTTTATGAAAGCTGCGGCTATCGCCCGGAAGCGACCCTTTTAAACTTCTATGCGGAAGGCGACAGCAAAATCATTTACACCAAAACCCTTGATTGAAGCGCTTTTCATATCCCGGCAAAATTCGGTTGCTAATTTCGGGTTTTTGCCATAAAAAATCTTTGTGGAGATTACCCTCTTCGCACCGTTACATCCGTGCGACGGTTCATCTTTTGTCCGGGAGAGAAACAAATATGACGCCCAAGCTGCCGCCTTTTTCCAAAGCCCAAATTGAAAAAATCATGGAAACCTACCCGACGCCTTTTCACATCTATGACGAAAAAGCGATCCGTGAAAACGCGCGCAACTTTAAAAAAGCCTTTTCCTGGAATGAGGGGTTCAGGGAATTCTTCGCGGTCAAGGCCGCCCCCAATCCTTATCTGATGAAAATGCTTCAGGCGGAAGGATTCGGGGCGGATTGCAGTTCCCTTGCGGAATTGATGCTGGCGGAAAAAACGGGCATCATCGGGGAAAACATCATGTTTTCATCTAATGACACGCCCGCGGAAGATTTTCTGCTGGCTAAAAAATTACAGGCCATCATCAACCTCGATGACATCCATCACATTGACTATCTTGAAAAATGCGCCGGCCTGCCGGAACTGATCTGCTTTCGCTACAACCCCGGACCTTTGAAAAAAGGCAATGTCATCATCGGACATCCGGAAGAGGCCAAATACGGCTTCACACGGGAGCAGTTGTTCGAAGGCTACCGGATCTGTCGCGATAAAGGCGTTAAGCGTTTCGGTATCCACACCATGGTCGCGTCCAATGAACTCGACCCGCAGTACTTTGTGGAAACCGCCCAGCTTCTTTTTGAGTTGATCGTGCAAATCTCTCACGCGCTCAACATCCGGTTTGAATTTGTCAATATCGGCGGCGGCATCGGCATTCCCTACCGCCCTGAACAGGAGCGGATGGATCTGGTCGCCATGAACCGAGGCATTGAAGAATTATATCAAAAAATTATTGTGGCCAACGGCCTTGCCCCTGTTAAACTTTTTGCCGAATGCGGACGCTATATTACCGGCCCCTACGGGTACCTGGTATCGAAAGTCCTGCATATCAAGGATACGTATAAACAGTTCGCAGGCCTTGATGCCTGCATGGCCAACCTGATGCGACCCGCACTCTACGGGGCCTATCACCACATCACTGTTTTGGGCAAGGAAACAGAGCCTTGCGAATTCATGTATGATGTCACCGGGTCGCTTTGTGAAAATAACGATAAATTCGCCATCGACCGCATGCTGCCCGAGCTGACGCAAGGCGACATCGTGGTGATTTCCGACGCAGGCGCGCATGGCTTCGCCATGGGCTTCAACTATAACGGCAAACTGCGTTCCGCCGAGCTGCTGCTTCGCGAAGACGGATCCGTCATGCAAATCCGGCGCGCCGAAACGGTGGATGATTACTTCGCCACACTGGATTTTAACGGATTAAAGTCGTTTGAGGATTGATTTTTTCTAACCCCGACACTATATTTTCTCATGTCGAAAGAAAAGCTACCGTCCACGCCGGCCATCCTGGCGCTCAAAGCGCAAAAGGCTGAATTTTCGCTTCATCCTTACACCTATGAGGAAAAAGGCGGCACACGGGTCTCTGCTCAAAAACTGGGCGTCGATGAGCATTGCGTTATAAAAACCCTGGTGATGGAAGATGACACCGGGACCCCCCTGATTATCCTCATGCACGGCGACAAAGAAGTCTCCACCAAGGCGCTGGCCCGCGCGCTGGGCGTGAAATCCATCTCGCCTTGCAAACCGGAGGTCGCCCACAGACATACCGGTTACATGGTTGGCGGAACGTCGCCTTTCGGCACCAGAAAGGCTCTGCGTCTCTATATGGAAAAAACCATCGCGGACCTGCCTTTTATGATGATCAATGCAGGTTCACGCGGCCTGCTGGCAAGGATGCAGCCTGCGATACTCATCGGCCTGCTCCGGCCCGTTTTTGTCAGCGTAGCGATATGATTTGCCTTTTAATTAAAAAAAGGTGATAATGCCATCCAAATCATGAGGAATATTTATGCCCGATCATGTGATCATTCGCTGCCTTAATTGCGGCACCAAAAACCGCATACCGAAACAGAAATTCTCCGGTCGTCCCGCCTGCGGCAACTGCCACGCGCCGCTGGACGACCTGATCATCCGCTGTCTCAAATGCGGCACCAAAAACCGCATGCCGGAAGAACGTCTCAACCAGAAACCGCTTTGCGGCAAATGCAAAGAACCGCTCGTTTGCGCGCCCCAGACCATCAAGCCGGTGGAGGTGACCGACGATTCCTTTGCCCGGGAAGTGCTGGCGCAAGAATCCTCCGTACTGGTAGACTGCTGGGCGCCGTGGTGCGGTCCCTGTAAAACCCTCACCCCGATTATCGACGAACTGGCAACGGATTACGCCAACGGCGTGAAGGTGACCAAACTCAACGTGGATGAAAATCCGGTCACCGCTTCACAGTACGGCATTCGCAGCATCCCCACCCTGCTGTTTTTCCGCGACGGCAAACTGGTGGAACGTCTCGTCGGCGCGCTGCCGAAACAGGAAATCGAAAAGCATTTGCTCGCAATCATCAAAACAAACTAAAAACGGACATCCTCTTTCATGACTCAAAAAACCAAAGCGTATTCCTGCAAAATTTTTACTGTCTGGGAAGAAGAAGTTACCTTTTCATCCGGCACGAAAACAAGGCAAACATGGATTGACCATAAACCTACCGTGGCAGTCATGCCGCTCAATGATAAAAATGAACTATTGCTGATCCGGCAGTTCCGTGTTCCCACCGGTGGCGATCTTTTGGAAATTCCCGCAGGCTCCTTCGATGAAAACGGCGAATCCGCGGCCGACTGCGCACAGCGTGAGCTGGCCGAAGAAACGGGCTTTCGGGCGCAGAAACTCACCGAACTGTTTGCCGGCTACCTTCTGCCCGGATACTGTAACGAATACATGCACTTTTTTTTAGCACAAGACCTTGTTTACGAACCGCTTGCACCCGATGACGATGAGTTTATCGAAGTGATTCCCACACCCCTTGCACAGGTTTTCGATCTGTTGCAGAAGGGTCAAATACCCGATGCCAAGACCGCATTGGGCCTGCTGCTGTTGGAGCGTTATTTGAACAGCAAAACAAATTTTTCAAACACATCCTTATGAAAATGATCCAGCATTTCTTCTTTCATCAGCCTCAAAGCATCAAACGGTGACATCTGCTTCTTGTAAGGACGCTTGGACACCAGCGCGTCGAACACATCCGCCACAGAACAGATGCGCCCGTAAATGTGAATATGCTCCCCCCGCAATCCACGAGGATAACCGCCTCCATTGTGACGCTCATGATGCTGCAGCACGATCAGTCGGCTCTCTTCAGAGATTTGTTTCGTTTCATGCAGCAGCTTAAAACCCAGGCTGGGATGCCTGCGCATGACAGCCATTTCTTCATCAGTCAGCTTGCCGGGCTTTTTAATAATCGCCTCATCAATGCTGACTTTCCCTAAGTCATGCAGAAAAAAACCTGCGCCTAGCGCATGCATGTCATGCTTATCCTCTTTTTTCAGCAGAACCTTCGCCAGTGAAAGCGCCAGTACGCCCACATTCACCGAATGAATGTAAGTATCATAGTCGTAGGAGGTCAGTTTGAGCAGCTGGGTGTTGGTGGCATCGTCGGTAAGAATCAAATCCACAACGCTGACCACACCCTGTTTGAATTCTGCAATTCTCTCCCCGCTGGGATCCTTCCACAGATTCTTCATCATATCTACGGAGTGCAGATGAACCGCCTGCGCCCTTGCCGCCGGAAGCAAACGCTGATCGGAAATGATATCTTTAAGCTTCTGGGCCGTGTTTTTTAACCCGTCGGTGAAATCCTTTTCCGGCTCCTCGATTTCCTCCCGGACCTTGTCCGGTTGGATACCCTTGATCTCGTCGATTTTAACCTCGGTAATGCCATAATCGATCAGTTTTTGAATTTGCTTTTTTGAGGTGACGGTAAAACTATTTCGTAAAAATGGATGGGCATGCCAGGCGCTGGGGAGCCGGATATACATGCCCGGCTTCAGTTCTGAGATTTTAATGGTTTTGATCATCGGCGCATGTAAACCCCATGACGACTTGTGGAGAGAGAGTAAAACCACAGGAAGTGCAAAACAACCTTGATGCCCTGCGGAAGAGACTTGCGTATATTTTCATATTGCCACGTATTCACCTGTATACGGCGCCTTCACAACGCAGGTCAAGCGGCCCCCCGGCTTCAACGCAGCATTTTTTCTCTTTTTTCCAGTTGAACCTCCAGTTTTTTTAACTGCTGAAGATTATCGTTTAATTTTTCATTTTCCTGCTGCAGTCTCTCAATCTCCGCCAGATTGCCCGCCTCTGCCGCTTTGATCTGTTCCTTGAGTCCTTCAATGTCTCTGGTCTGCCTTGCCTGGTCTGCCTGCGCTTTTTTCGTCCGGACCCGCATATCGGCTTGCATGGCCGTCAGACTATCGATCAGTCCAATGATCGCCTGAGCGCTTTCCACCCATTTGCTTCCGGGATGTTCTTCGATCAGGACGTTGAGCATGGATCTGGCCTCCGTATAGTTCGGTTCTTTTCCCTGTACACTTAAGCGGGCAAGGGCCGAAAGATAGAGGTCTTTATCCGTTGGCGCCTTGTTGAACATACCGTTTGACAAGACCGGTGCGATCTGGCCTTTTGTCTCCGTATTTTTTAGATCGGCCCCCGCGCAGCCGAAAAGAAGCAAAACGACCATCAGGAAATAAAAATTCCGTTTTGTTCTCATGAGTTGTATTCCAGTTCCAGTTTTCTTTGTTCAATTTGCGGATGCATACTTTTGTGTCTTTCCGCATCCAGTTCCGTGACATAATTGCTGCCCGGCAGCGTTTTGGCAAACTCCTTCAAATCCGCTGCGATTTTACCCATTTCGAGCGGATCGGCAAAACGGGTTCCGTCGTCCGTGACAATGGCGGCGCTCACCGTAATTAATGGAAATTTTTGAACAATGC
>JAWOJC010000178.1:0-3352 GCA_046484315.1 Smithellaceae bacterium
TAAACAGCTTCAGGCCATCACCCACGCGCGCATGGATCTGCTTGATTACGCGGCAACCCACAGCCTTGCGGCGCTGCTTCAGAAAACGCTCGACGTGATCGGCGCGCTGACAGGAAGCCCCCTCGGTTTTTATCACTTTGTCGAACCGGATCAAAAGACTGTCTCAATCCAGGCCTGGTCCACGCAAACCAGGGATGAATTCTGCAAGGTTAAAGCCTGCCGGGTCCACTACGGAATCGACCGGGCCGGCATCTGGGTCGACTGCCTTCGGCTGCGCAAGCCCGTCATCCACAACGACTATGCAGGCGTTCCCCACCGCAAAGGCCTGCCGGAAGGTCACGCGCCCGTGGTCCGTGAGCTGACTGTGCCGATTATGCGGTCGGAGCGCGTGGTGGCGATTCTGGGCATCGGCAACAAACCTTCGGACTATACGGATCAGGACGTCGATCTGGTGGCCTATCTCGCCGACGTCGCCTGGGAAATCGTTGAACGCCGGCAGGCCGAAGACGCGCTGAAAAATGAAAAGGCGAATCTGGATGCCATTTTTAATTCCTCCCCCACCGGGATGCTGGTTTTTGACGCGGACCTCAATATTGTCCGGGTCAATGAGGCCGTCACATCCTTTGTCGAAGGACAAGCCGAAGACGCACTGCAAAAAAAACCGGGGCACGCTTTGAACTGCATCCACAGCGCGAAGGATCCGCGCGGCTGCGGATATTCTGAAAATTGCCCGCTGTGTCCGCTGCGCAACGGGATTGCCCCGGTGATTCAATCGGGCGTGTCCCTGCGTGGCGTCGAATTGTCCATCGACCAGGCAAAACAGGGAGGGCACAAAACCCTCTGGCTGCGGATGGGCGCAGAGCCGCTGATGCTCAACGGCATAAGGCATGTCCTCGTGGCGCTCGACAACATCACGGACAAAAAAATCGCGGAGGCGACGCTGCGATGGTCGGAGGAGAAATACCGGTCCATTTTTGAAAACATTCAGGAAGCCTATTTTGAAATAGACCTGAAAGGCAACCTCACGTTCCTCAATGACGCGCTGAGCCGTCATCTGGGATACCCCCGGGAGGAGCTGCCGGGCATGCATTACAGACAATACACGGACAAAGACGAATGGCAGACTGTCTTTGACGCATTCAACACCCTCTACCAAACCGGAAAGCCGATGACGGGTCTGGAAGAAAAAGTCATTCGCAAGGACGGCACGCAGGGCATTTCGGAAATTTCGGCCTCCCTGATGCGCGACCCTGACGGCAAGCCCGTGGGCTTTGCCGGCATTTCGCGCGACATCACCGACCGCAAGCGCATGGAAGAGCAACTGCGTCAAAGCGAAGAGCGGTACCGGACCATCCTGGAGGAAATCGACGAAGGGTATTTTGAAATCGATCTGTCCGGCACCTTTCTGTTTGTGAACAACGCACAGGCCCGAAACCTTGGCTATTCCGAAAGCGAATTAACCGGCATGAACTACCGCCAGTACAGCGATCCTGAAACCGCCGAAAGGATCAAGGCACTTTATCTCCACGTTTATCATACCGGCGAGTCTTTTAAAGGTTTCGAAGCGGCGTTTGTCGCCAAAGACGGCACAAAAAAAATCAATGAATTTTCAGGCGCCCTGATTCGGAACAAAGACGGCCAGCCCGTCGGCTTTCGCGGCGTTTCACGGGACATCACCGAATGGAAAAAAGAGGAGGAAATCAGAAAGCAGGATGCCGAGCGCTACCGGATCGTTTTGGAAGATATCAACGAATGCTACTATGAACTGGATCTGCAGGGCCGGATTACTTTCGCCAATGACGCACAGTGCCGCGACCTGGGCTATTCTCGAGAAGAGCTCTACGGTCTGGATTTCAGGCAGTACACGGATCCGGCCACCGTCGAAAAGAATTATCAAATCTACAACAGAGTGTATCAGACAGGCGAACCCGTCAAGCGGTTTGAAGGCACCTACATCAACAAGGCCGGGGAAAGATATATCAGCGAGGTCTCCGCATCGCTGATCCGCGATCCACAGGGCAGGCCCGTCGGGTTTCGGGGTCTTTCCCGAAACATCACAAAGCGCAAACAAATGGAAGAAACCATCCGTCAATCGGAGGAAAGGCACAGAAGCATTCTGGAAAACATCCAGGAAGCCTATTTTGAAAATGACCTGCAAGGCCACATTACCTTCGTCAATGATACGGCCTGCAAACATCTCGGTTATACCAAAGAGGAACTCCTCGGAATGCCCAGCGCGAAACTGCAGAATCAGGAAAATGCTGAAAAAACGAAGCAGGCATACAACACCCTGTACAAAACCGGAAAGCCCATTAAGTCACTGGAATCCATCTTCGTTCGAAAAGACGGCTCGCGGGGCATCTATGAGCTTTCCGTGGATCTGATTCGGGACGCTGACGCAAAACCCGTCGGGTTTCGGGGCGTTTCACGCGACATCACCGACCGCAAGCACATGGAAAACGAGCTTAGCAAAAGCGAGCAGAAATACCGCACCATCCTGGAGGAAATCAACGAAGGCTATTTCGAAATTGACCTCAAAGGCAATTTCCTCTTTGTCAACGACGCTCTGTGCCATAATCTGCGCTATACGCGCGAAGAGATCATCGGGATGAATTATCATCAGTATACGGATGAAGCCAACGCGCAAATAGCGTACGATATCTTCGCAAACGTTTACAGAAGCAGCGACACCGCTACCGGTTACGAGCTGGAATTCACCCGGAAAGACAAAACGACGCATTTCAGCGAACTGACCGTCTCGCTGATCCGGGACGTCGAAGGGAATCCCGCCGGTTTTCGGGGCCTGTCGCGGGATGTCACCGCACGCAAGCTCGCCGAGGCGGAAATGAAAAAGGCGATGGAAGCCGCCGAAACCGCCAATGCCGCCAAAAGTGAGTTTCTCGCCAACATGAGCCACGAAATCCGCACGCCGATGAATGGCGTCATCGGCATGATTGAACTGCTTTTAGACACCCCGCTTTCGCCCGAACAAAAACAGTTTGCCGAAATCGTCCGCACCAGCAGTGTGTCTCTTTTATCGCTGCTCAACGACATTCTGGATCTGTCCAAAATCGAAGCCCAGAAGCTCGATCTGGAAAAGCTGGATTTCAACCTGCGCATGGCCATTGAAGATATCGCCGACATGGTGGCCATCGGCGCTCACGACAAGGGCCTGGAATTAATCGCGCTGGTAGACCCGGATGTCCCGTCTTTGCTGCGTGGCGATCCCGGCCGCCTGCGGCAGGCTGTCATCAACCTCACCGGCAACGCCGTTAAATTCACGACACAGGGGCAGATTGTCATCCGGGTTTCGAGCATGGCCCAGGATGATCGATCCGCCACGCTTCGTTTT
>JAWOJC010000183.1:0-3832 GCA_046484315.1 Smithellaceae bacterium
TTTTAAAGAAGTATTTCAGAAGGTAAAGCGTATGGGCAGGGAAAAATACGAATCGGAAGAGCATGTTGCGGAAAAAGAGCGGCAGGAAACCAAAGAGCCGTCGCTTTACCGTGTGATGCTGTTGAACGATGATTACACGACCATGGAGTTTGTTGTCCATGTGCTGGAGGCGATCTTTCACAAGACGCCCGCCGAGGCGACCCGGATCATGCTCAATGTCCATAAGCAGGGCGCGGGGCTTTGCGGCGTCTATACCCGTGAGATTGCCGAAACCAAAGTGGCGGCGGTGCACGATCTGGCGGCCGGTCATGAATTCCCGCTCAAGTGCGCAATGGAGAAGGTATGATCAATAAAGAATTAAGCATTGTGCTGGATGCGATTATCCGGGACGTATCCAAGCGGCGCCACGAGTATCTGACCGCCGAGCATATTCTCTACGCGCTTCTTCATGATGAGGCAGGTATCGATATTATCATTGGCTGCGGCGGTGACATCGAAAGGCTCAAGCAGGCCATTGAGGCCTTCTTTGCAAAAAGCGTCCCGGTGCTGCCCGCCGGC
This sequence comes from Smithellaceae bacterium, assembly GCA_046484315.1. Classification (GTDB taxonomy): domain Bacteria; phylum Desulfobacterota; class Syntrophia; order Syntrophales; family Smithellaceae; genus UBA8904. The sequence continues at coordinate 559 of JAWOJC010000183.1, forward strand.
AAACGTGCCAATCCCCAGCCCACCCTGGGGTTTCAGCGGGTCATCGAACGGGCGATCCACCATGTCCATTCCGCCGAAAAGGCGGAAGTCGGGGCGGGTGACCTTCTGGCCGCGCTTTATGGCGAACCGGACTCTTTTGCCGTGCATTATCTCGAAATGGAAGACATTACGAGGCTCGATGTGCTCAACTACATCTCCCACGGCGGTGTGATTTCACGTGCAGGCGATGATTCAGACACGCAGGCGGATCAACCGGGCGGGACATTCGAGGATGGCCCCCAGACGCCAAAGCTTCCGGTATCGAATGACCCGCTGAAACTCTATGCCGTCAACCTCAACGAGAAGGCCGCGGCAGGCGAAATCGACCCGCTGATCGGGCGCTACTCCGAAATCGAACGCGCCATTCAGGTGTTGTGCCGTCGCCGGAAGAACAATGTCGTTTTTGTGGGTGATCCGGGTGTCGGAAAAACCGCGCTGGCAGAGGGCCTCGCGCTGAAAATCCATCGGGCAGACGTGCCCCTGCACCTGAAAGACACGCGAATTTATGCGCTCGACCTCGGTGCGCTTCTGGCGGGCACGAAATATCGCGGCGATTTTGAAGCGCGTCTTAAGGCCACGATCCGCGAGCTCGAAAAGATGCCCGGCGTCATTCTCTTTATCGACGAGATCCACACGGTTGTCGGCGCGGGTGCGACCAGCGGTGGCTCCATGGACGCGTCGAACATTTTAAAGCCTTCGCTCAATTCCGGGAAGCTCCGTTGTATCGGCGCGACCACGTATGAAGAGTTCAAAAACAATTTCGACAAGGACCGGGCGCTTTCCCGAAGGTTTCAGAAGATTGAGATTTCCGAGCCGGGCATTGCGGAGACCATCGATATCCTCAAGGGCCTGCGTTCCTACTACGAGGAATTCCACGGCGTCCGCTACACCGAGGGCGCGATTCGCGCCGCCGCGGAGCTTTCCGCCAAATACATCAACGACAAGTTCCTGCCTGACAAGGCCATTGACGTGATCGACGAAGCGGGCGCGACAAAAAAACTTCTGGCGCCCCGAAAAGGAAAACCCGTCGTCGGCGTAAAGGAGATTGCCGGCATCGTCGCGCATATTGCCAAAATTCCATCACTGAACCTTTCTACCTCCGACACGGAAAAATTAAAGGATCTGGAGGGGGGACTCAAACAGGCGGTTTTCGGACAGGACGATGCGATCCATTCGCTTGTGTCCGCCATTAAACGGTCGCGAGCGGGGCTTGGCGCACCGGAGCGTCCAATCGGCTCGTTTCTTTTTGCAGGCCCCACAGGCGTTGGAAAAACAGAAGTGTCCAAACAGATGGCGCATGTGCTGGGTGTGCAGTTCATCCGCTTCGACATGAGCGAATACATGGAAAAGCATGCGGTGGCCCGTCTCATCGGCGCGCCGCCCGGCTACGTGGGGTTTGACCAGGGCGGCCAGCTTACCGACGCGATCCGGAAGCACCCCTACTCGGTGCTGCTGCTCGACGAAATCGAAAAGGCGCATCCGGACATCTTTAGCATTTTGCTGCAGGTGATGGACTATGCGACGCTCACAGACAACAACGGCAAGAAAGCCGACTTCCGCAACGTCATTTTGATTATGACCTCCAACGCCGGCGCAAAGGAAATGGATATGGGCGCGATCGGTTTCGGCGACAGAAAAGCCGCCGCGCGGGCCAAAGGTCCCGAGGCCATCAAGAAACTGTTCAACCCGGAGTTCCGCAACCGGCTAGATGCGATTGTGACCTTCAATCCGCTGACCCCGGCGGTCATGAAGAAAGTTGTGGAAAAATTCATTGCCGATCTCGCGGGACAGCTTGCGGCGAAAAAAGTCAACATCGAGCTTGCGAAACCCGTGTACGAATGGCTTAGCGAAAAGGGCTACGACGACAAATATGGCGCAAGGCCGCTTGCCCGCCTTATTCAAACCGAAATCAAAGACGCGCTGGCCGAAGAGCTGCTTTTTGGCAAACTGACAAAAGGCGGCCATGTGAAGGGAAAACTCAAAGAGGGGAAAATTATTTTTTCCTGCAGCCATTAAACCATGCCTGTTTACCGACTGCCGAAAAAGATCGCTTTCCCGCAGCCTGAGCTTGCCGAAGAAGACGGTTTGCTGGCGGTGGGTGGAGATTTAAGCGTTGAAAGGCTTCTTCAGGCCTATTCGCTGGGGATCTTCCCCTGGTATTCGGAGGGGCAGCCGATTATGTGGTGGTCGCCCGATCCCCGCCTCGTCCTTTTCCCCTGCGACCTGAAAATATCCAAAACGCTGAAACACACCATGAAAAAGGACGTCTATCGCGTGACGACCAATGAAGCCTTTGAAGACGTCATCCGCAATTGCGCGACGATCAAGCGAAAAGGTGAGGCCGGAACCTGGATCACCGAAGACATGATCCAGGCGTATGTCAGACTGCATGAAGCGGGTTTTGCGCATTCCGTTGAAGCCTGGCGTGGCGATGAACTGGCGGGCGGATTTTATGGTGTCATGATGGGCAAAGCGTTTTTCGGCGAATCGATGTTTGCGAAAAAAACCGACGCGTCCAAAGTCGCTTTCGCGGTCTTTGCCGCAGATCTGGCCCAAAGAGGATTTCATTTCATTGACTGCCAGGTGACAACCGACCACATGAAGCGATTCGGTGCAAAAGAAATTCCCCGGGAAGCATTTCTGGAGTACCTGAGCCTGGCGCTTAAAGGACGGTAGGGAAGGGGTTCAAATCGTTCCTGCGGTTGGTAACAAGCGGGGCCAAGTCTCGAAATATCAGTTAGCGTGAAAAAGGCGACAAGTACCTGCTTCGCAAAGGAATGATCCATGTCGATCTGCATAATTCCAATTAATCAACTCAGCGCTAAAGCTTTGCATGGCGTGATTGAAGAATTTATTTCCAGAAACGGGACGGATTATGGAGTGATAGAGGCTGTACTGGAAACAAATTTCCAAAAGGTAAAATCCAAACTTGAAAACGGATCAGCGGTGCTTGTTTTCGATGATGTGACTGAAACGACCAATATATTCTTATCTGATGATCCCATTTTGAAAAAACTTTGATAACATACCCCCGACAGATGATGCCCGTATTATATCAACGCTTAAAAGTAATGCCCGTCGTTGTGAAAAATAAAAAACCCGCTGGGAATGGCGGGTTTTTGTTGCTATAGATTTAAAACTTGAAAAGGTTGAGGTGATATTCGATGATTGATGTCGTACTCTTTGATTTTGGCGGCGTGTTGTCCGCCGAAGGCTGGAAAAAAGGGCTTCGGTC
>JAWOJC010000218.1:0-6211 GCA_046484315.1 Smithellaceae bacterium
CTCAGCCGTCATCCAGGCGACATTCACCATGGTCTTTTTATCCAGCGACTCATCCGGATCCACGGGATAGAACCCGAATATACGGCGGTGCGAAGGAAAGACGCTCTGGCTCGCTATGGACGAATCAACCGCAACGCGGTCAAAATCTTTGAGCATTTCTTCGAGAAAAACCAGGTGGTCCTTCGTCGGAATATCACGATAGAGAAAAAAACGCGCGTTGGTCGGTGAATAGTAGCGGCGGTGAAAATCACAAAACTGCCCGTAGGTGAGCTTCGGAATCACGCCCGGGTCGCCGCCCGAATCAAACGAATAGATCGTGTCGGGATAGAGGTTCTCCTGAAGCGTCTTGTACATCAATGAATCCGGCGAGGAATAGGCGCCTTTCATTTCGTTGTAGACGATGCCGGAATAAATCAGATCGCTGTCCAGATCGTCGGGCGCCGCCAGCTCCAGGTGATGGCCTTCCTGCATGAAGGTTTCCTGTAGCATCCGGGGATGAAAAACCAGATCGGTGTACACGCGCGCCAGATTGAAATAGTCCGCGGGAATCTGGCTTGCCACCGGATAGACGGTTTTATCCGGGTAGGTAAAGGCGTTGATGAAGGTCTGCATCGATGAGCGCATCAGCTCCTTGAAAACATCCTTGAGCGGATAGGTTTTGGAACCGGCTAAAACGGAATGCTCTAAAATGTGCGGCAGGCCTGTGGAATCCTCCGGGGGTGTGCGAAAACCGATGGCATAAAGATTCTCCCTGTCAAAGGCATGCAGGTGCAGCACTTTCGCACCGGTTTTTTCATGCTCCATTTCGTACGCGGTCAGGCGCATCGATTCAATCGGTTCCACTCGCAAGATGTGGAAGCCGTGTAATTTCTCACCCGCCTTGAGTGCCGGTCGGGGACAGTTTGTCTCTTGGGCCATGAAAAAATACTCCTCTAAAAGTGTTTCGGAAAATCCTGAAGCATCCTGCGCATCGGGAAAGTCAGAACAAACGATGTTGTAAAAAGGGGCAGCGGAAACCCAAAGGACCGCTATTGCGCGATTGCTATTTTCGCCCTGAGCGCCATAATATCGGAACGGGTCAGGACAGGCCACACATGATCCACCTGTTTGAGAATGTTTTCGCGGCCGCCCTCTTCGCGGTCAATCAGTGTAATGACACTGTCAACGATCAAACCCGCCGCCCGCGCCTGTTCGATGGCGGTGATCGTCGAGCCGCCGGTGGTAATCACATCATCGAGGACCACCACTTTATCCCCGGCTTTCACGTTGCCTTCGACGGCGCTCTTCGTGCCGTGCGTCTTGACATCCTTGCGGACAATAAACGATTGGATCGGCCTGCCCTTCTGATAGGAAATCACAGCCAGGGCGTTGGCGATGGGATCGGCCCCTAAGGTCAGCCCGCCCGCCGCGACAATATCTTTATCCTTGAGCATGTCGAAGAGAATCTCCCCGATCAGGTTCATGCCTTCGGGGTCCAGCGTGGTGGGCTTGCAATTGAAATAGAAATGGCTCTGGCGGCCCGAAGCCAGTGTGAAGGGCGGGTTTTCACTGTATTTGAACGAGCGCTCCAGTATGATTTCTCCGAGGCGTTCTTTTTTTGCATCCATGGTCATGTGTTTATATCCTCCTGTGTTGGCGTTGATTAGATTGAAGAGTTCTCGCGCAATTGAAAGTTGATCGGCAGCTCTACCCAGACGGCAAAAGGCCGGCCTTCTTTGACGGCAGGCCTGAATCGCCAGGGTTTCACCGCTTTTACCGCAGTCTGATCCAGAATGGCGTACCCGGACGACTTTTTAATTTTTGTTTTTCCCACGGTCCCGTCCGGAAGGACTTCGGCCGCCACCAGCACCACGCCCTGGTAGCCGCGGACGCGAGCGATTTCAGGATAAGGGGGCGGGGCATTTTCCCGGTACAGAGGCAACGCCGAGGGTAAAACACCTTCCGGACCGGCATGGGCGCCGACCGATCCGGACAACGACCCTTTTGCGTGGCCGCTTTCATGAGCGGCGGTCGTGGCTGTTGCGGCAAAAAAAGACGGAGCACTGTCAGACACTGTTTCAGAATCCCCGGCCGCGACGGAGGTTTCGTCCTGAGCCTGAGCCTGAGCCGGCTCAGGTTTTACGGACGATTGCGCCTGAAGATGTTCCGAAAGAGAAGCCGCTGGCGGTTGAACAACCGCCGCAGGCACGGACGCTATGGCTTTTTCACCGGGAACGGCCGGAGCGTCTTCTCCATTGACGGGACCGATGGACACCCAGAAGTAATCTACTTTGTCCCGGGCAAAGGCGTGCAACAGGCCTTCTCCGAAAAAGCCCGGTATCAGCATCGCCACGGCCAGCAGGTGCAGTACCAGCGAAATGCAGACAGCGGATATTTTATCTTTGTTCAAACCGTCCATCGGGAATTACTTCTTAATGAGTTTGTCTACTACTTTCACGGCTTCAACACCGTCTTTGGCGTAAAACGCGCCGATCGACTGCGCATACGCCTCCGTCACCACCGCACCGCCCACGAGAAAAGCGGTTTCAATGCCTTTGGCGCGCGCAAGGGTGATGACATCCTTCATATTGACCATGGTGGTCGTCATGAGCGCCGAAAGGCCGATCACATCGGGGGTTTGTTTGCGCACAGCGTCAATAATAGCGTTGTCGTCCACGTCCTTGCCCAGATCGATCACCTGATAGCCGTGGTTGCGCAAAAGCAGCGCCACAATGTTTTTACCGATGTCATGGACGTCACCCCGCACCGTAGCCAGAAGCACTTTGCCTTTAACGGTCGCCGCCGACTGCTTCAGATGCGGTTCCAAAACGTCCAGGCCTTTTTTCATGGCTTCGGCAGCGCCCATCAACTGCGGTAAAAAATACACTTTCTGCTCGTAGAGCTCGCCTACGCGCACGATGGACGGAATCATCAGGTCATCCACCAGCGCCTGCGCGGCCATGCCCTCTGAAAGGGCTGTTGCGAGCAGCGCGGCCATGCCCTCGCGATCGCCTTCCATGAGGGCCGCCGTAATTTTTTCTTTTGTGGAACGCGTCGGATTGCTTTTATCATCGGCGGGCTTTGCGGCCTGTCCGGTAAAGTGATTGATAAAAGCCCTGGCAGCGGCGTTTCTGGCCGTCAGCACATCGCCTGCGTTTTTCATATGCATCAACTCGGCGCTGGACGGATTGGCAATGGCCATCGTAAGGCCGTTGTATTGCGCCATTGCCAGAAAGGCCGCATTGAGCCAGGGGCGCCCCGGCATGCCGAACGACACATTGGACAGCCCCAGTGTGGTTTTGCTTTTGAAGACACGGGAACACCAGCGCACGCAATCGAGGGTTTCTTTTGCCGCGTTCGCGTCCGAGGCCACGGCCATGACCAGGCAGTCTACAACAAAGTCATCTTTGGTGAGGCCGTGCTTTCCGGCCGCGGCATAAATATTTTTAATGACCGCCTGGCGCTTCACCGCCGTGGCGGGAATGTCGCCGTCGGTGAGCGGCAGTAAAATGAACATCGCGCCGTATTTCGCCGCCAGCGGCAAAAGCCTGGCGATTTTTTTGCGTTCTCCGGAAATGGAATTGATCAGCATGCGCCCCGGATACAGCCTTAGCGCAGCTTCAATCGTTTCCACCTTTGACGAATCGATCGCCAGCGGCAGCCGACTGGCTGTCGATAAAAGACCAATGATGGATTGGATGGTTCGCGTCTCGTCAATGCCCGGCTGACCCACGTTGACATCGAGAAGAGACGCGCCCAGCTGCTCCTGCTCCTGCGCCATCTGGCGGATGATCGTGGTTTTTCCTTCCAGAAGCTCCTGCTGAAGGGCTTTCTTGCCGGTCGGATTGATACGCTCGCCGACAATGACCACCGGCCCGTCGTCTTCCAAAAACAGAAAGCCGCGCGCAGAACTCAGCGCACTTAAAGATTTGCGCACCGGGGGTTTCGGCTTGCGCCGCGAGATCGCCTTCGACAGTGCACGGATGTGCGCGGGTGTCGTGCCGCAGCATCCGCCCAGCATGTTCGCGCCCGCATCCACCAGTTGTTTGCCAAAGGAGGCGAATACCGACGCGTCCATATCGAAAACCGTGGTGAGGCCTTCGAGCCGCGGCATCCCCGCATTGGGCTTGGCCATCAGGGGAACGGTGGCGTAGGGCTTCATGGCCGTGATAAAATCAATCATTTTTTCGGGGCCGGTGGAACAATTGCAGCCCACCGCATCGGCGCCCAGGCTCTGGAGCGTGATGAGCGCGGCCTCAGGCGTGGTGCCGCCCAGCGTATGGCCGTCCTCTTCATACGTCATGGAAACCAGCGTAAAAATATCCGCCGTTTCCTTGACGGCCAGAAGCGCGGCGCGTGTTTCCTGAATATCGAGCATGGTTTCGATCACAATCAGATCGCAGCCGCCGTCGATTAAACCGCGCACCTGTTCTTTGAAGGCATCCACCGCCTCTTCGAAGGGCAGCGGGCCGAACGGTTCGACAAACAAGCCGGTGGGGCCGATATCACCCGCGACCAGCGCCTTTGCGCCGCAGGCGTCCTTGGCCAGACGGGTCAGATCCCGGTTGATGCGATGCACGTCATCGGCCAGTCCGTATTGCTTGAGTTTGAACCGGTTCGCGCCGAACGTGCAGGCATAGACAATCTGCGCGCCGGACCGGACATAGGCGGCATGAACCTCTTTTAAGTCCCGGCCATGATCCAGGCACCAGGTCTCCGGACAGACACCCGCCGGCATCCCTTTTTTCTGCAGTTCGGTGCCTGTGGCGCCGTCGAGAATGACCAGTCCTTTTTTCAAAAGGGCTTTAATTTTAGTGTTTTTCATTGCAAAATACTCCATTGTTTCCGTGTGTGTAGGACCTTATATCATCTTTGAGACATGAAATGGTATTTTTTTAACACCGACCGGCCGGATTGATCGCTTCAGGTATTCGCTAAGCAGGGCGATGACGGACGCATCATCCGTATATTGAATCGCGCCCGCAACTTTTTCCAGCTTCGATGAATCCAGCCGATTGATCCAGGGAGTTCCACCCGACACTTTCCTGATAACCGGTTTATGTCCTTGTATCTTTTCCACCCGGTCAGCCACCGCCTGAATCAATTGATACAAAGAGCGGGGCGGACCGGCAACATTGTATACTTCATTCCAGCCTTCTTTGCGAAAGATAAACCCGGCAATCAGCATCGCGAGGTCCCGGACATAAAGATAGTCTTGAATGACATCCGGATCAAACAGCACGACTTCCCGACGTTCGAAAAAGTCGCGCATGGCTTTGGAGGGGAATGTGATACCCGGATTTTCGATGCCCAGACCAAACAAGGTTCCCGAACGTAAAATGATCCAGGGGCGACCGTCCGTCATCACCAGTTGTTCTCCGAGCTGCTTCGATCTTCCATATGCGTCAAAAGGCGCCACAGGCGCGTCTTCGGTGAGGCTTTCAACATCATTGGCGCGATATACGCTTTTTGACGAAATATATATCATCCGGCAGGCAGGCGGCAGACCTTCCAGAAGCCTTCGCGTCCCTTCGACATTGCATCTCTGAAGATCTTCTGTCCGATGCCGTAGAGCTCCGGCGCAGTGAACCACAAGGTCGCAATCAAGCGAAGCGGGTTGAATGTCTTCGAGGCGGCCCGTGAGCCTGACAACGTTTTGATGAAACTTAAGGGCCTCAAAAACGGCTGCTCCCAAATACCCTGCGGCGCCGGTGATCAGGATTTTTCCCATGCCCGGTCCTCCTTTATCTGTTTGACATCTGCATCCGAAAGGTATTCATCCGTCAAATATTTAAAAACAACACCCGCGGGTTTTTGTGTCCGCGTGTGATTGGGCAGCTTCATGTCGGGCAGGAAAAAGTCGGTCAGAATACCGATTTCGTCATAACCCAAAATGTAGCGGGCGGACGTCGTACCTGTCATACGCGGATTGAACTCAAAGACCTTCCAGCGAGACTGATTGTCTTGTTTCAGCTGAAGGTTCAGGGGCCCATACCAGCCATCCCGGTAAAGAGCCCGGGCATATCGAAGAACTATTTCTTCAATGTCAGGTACCTCAATTCTCCGGCTGTATTCGGCGCGGCCTGAAACCATCGTATTGATGCTGATAAAGACCTCAGACACCGTACCGTCGGGCGAAAGGGTCACCTGCGCGGCAAACTGATTTTTTTCCGGAATCTGGAAAAAAAGAGGGACACCGTACCGGATTTGCCTTGCGTATTGCTCGAAATCC
>JAWOJC010000276.1:0-5436 GCA_046484315.1 Smithellaceae bacterium
TTTGGATGCGTTTTGCCGGGAGCCATGCTGCTGATTGCGATGGGACTGATATCGGGTTGTGGTTCCGGAAGTGACGCCCCGGCGCCGATCGTGACGCCTGAGCCCGCGCTTTTAAGCGGTGTGTTTGTGGATAGTCCGGTTTCCGGTTTGAGCTATACAACCGTCACACAAAGCGGCCTAACCGATGCGGATGGCACTTTTCAGTATCGTGCAGGTGAGACCGTGACGTTTTCCGCAGGTGAAATTGTTTTGGGATCCACCGGAGGGAAAGCGGTGATTACCCCCGTCGATTTGGCCAACGGTGCTGACAGTTCTGCCAATATGAAAGCAGTGAACATTGCCCGTTTTCTGCAGTTGATCGACGTGGACGGAAACGCGGCCAACGGCATCGAGATTACGGATGATATCCGCGCCGGGCTGACCTGGCAGGAAGCCGACGGTGATAATGACGGATCGATTTTTGACGATCAGGCCTCTATCTTTGTCGCTACCGGTGTGTTTGCCGTTTTCATGGATCAAGTGCTTGCTTCACTCAATAGCGCATCCGTTTTTACGGCGCTTTCGCCCAGAGGTCTTGCGACCCGTTCCGCGACAGGAGCCAGGAGGAACTTTGACACCGCGCTGACCGCGATAGCGCCGCATCCTTTTTCGCCATACGTCAAGGAAGTCGGGATCGGTGTGACGAACCTGAATATATCGATGGCGTTTTATGAGCATGTGCTGGGCATGCAGTTTGTCGGGTATCAGGGAAGAGCAGACAGGGTTGAGGCGGTTTATGAAGACAATCGCGCATCCGGCAGAAACAGAGTTGTATTGATGCAGTTCAATGATCCTGCAATTGATTGTACAAATCGCCCGGTTAAGCTGATCCTTGCCGGTCCCGCTGTGGCGGACATGTATGCCGCTATTATCGCAGGGGGAGGCGCGGGATTTATCGAACCTGCCTATCCACTGGGAAGCCCGAACCTGGTTGCGATGGCGCTTGATCCGGACGGTTATATGATTGAGCTGCTCGAGTATGCTTTGCCCGGATACTATCTGACCGGCATCGGCATCGGTGTCGAGAGCCTTGAGCCGATGGATGATTTCCATACCGGCGTCGCGGGAATGCGGTTGAAGTATTACCTCAACGTGCCTCTTTTTATGAATGAAGTGATCATGCAGTCGCGCTTGAGTCCCAATTACGATGTCAGTGCGGGCATGGATGTCGTGTTAATGGATTACTTCAACGACACAGGCAAAGACTACCAGGATGTGCCGGCTAAAATTGCCTATACGGTTGCGAATCCGACGGCCCTCGTGCAGGCGATTGCCGCAAAAGGCCTGCCGGTTATCCAGGTGCCGTCCGAGGGGGTGCGGGGGGTCGCGAAAGATCCATCCGGGTATGAAGTAGAATTGATCGCGGCGCCTTAATCAAGGAATCTCTCTTCTTTTGTTTTGCGGCCGGTGTGGAAGCAATAGCTCCCACACCGGCCGCTTTTTTATAATTTTTCGCTTTAGTCTGAAGCTTTTTATGCCGATTATCCTGATGTCTGTAAGCTCTTGAGGCAGTAAAATACTATTTGCGCAAAACCGGACGTTATCCAAAAAGACGCTGGAATTATTTTTTTAAAGGTAATGATTCTGATCGGTCCGGGGAGTGATGGACATGCGGAGAAAGTTCATTAAGCTGCTATTTCTATTCATGCTTCTGCCTTGTGCGGGAACTGCTCCGGCGCAGGCAATTGATGAAAAAAGCATCGAGATCACCGTAATTCAAAACGATAGTGTCATCGGGATCTGTGAAAAATACCTGGAAGAACCTTCCCGCTGGTCGGATATCGCAAGGCTCAATCGTCTGAAAAACCATGATTTAATTCATCCGGGCCAACGCCTGTTCATTCCTGTGCGTTATCTGAAGGGGCTGCCCGTTTCCGGACGGGTCAGTTTCGTCAAAGGGGATGTATCCGTCCGGACAAACCCCAAAGATACATGGAAGGCCGTCAATGTTTCTGATGTGATATTGCAGGGACAAACGGTGCGAACAGGTCCGGAAAGCGTCGTCGAGATCGTTTTTGAGGACGGCACGTCTTTTTTTCAGCGGCCAGAAACTCTGTTGGAGATGAATCAATCCCAGCGCAAAACGGACGATTCGCTCTGGCAGCGTTTTGTTCTGCGCAGCGGACAGATGCTTTTGAAGGTGCGGCGCAGTCTGGGCAGGGAATCGCGCATTGAAATCCAGACGCCTGCGGCCGTTGCGGTGGCGCGCGGAACGGATTTTCGTGTTTCTATGGATGCCTTCCAGAGCATGACATCTGAAGTGCTTGACGGAAAAGTGGACGTTCAGGCGATGAAAAAAACAGTCGAACTGACGGCGGGAGAGGGGACGCGCGTCAGAAAAGGCGAGCCGCCGCTGCCGCCGCGCAAACTGCTTATACCGCCTGCGCTTCTGGATGCTTTGCCGCTTTACCGGTCGATGCCAATCCGTCTGCGTTTTTCTCAGGTTGAAGGCGCCAGATCATACAGAGTTTCTTTGTCCACGGATGTTGAAGGAAAGAGCCTGATTCGAGAAATGCCGATCCGTCCGAACGATACAGTAAGCATTGCCGGACTGGATGACGGCGTGTATTATCTGCACGCACTCAGTATTGATGAACTGGGCATTGAGGGTTTTCCGTCACCTGAGCAAAAGATTACAGTGCGTGTCAATCCGTTGCCGCCGTTTACTCAGTTGCCGGTTGACGGCGCATCATTCAAAGGGAAATCCGTTGCCTGGGAATGGCTGCGCGTCAGCGGAGCGGACCGTTATGAATTGGAGATTTCACCTGTCCCCGATTTTCAACGGGACGTCTTTTCTACGCAAAGCACTGAACTCTCCTACCGGAAGTTGTTTTCGGATTTCGGAACGTATTATTTCCGTATCCGGTCAGTAGCCGCCGACGGCTTTGCCGGTTTCTGGTCGGATACGCTGAGTTTCAAACTGGTGCCACCCCCGCCCGCGCCGCCAATGGAGAAACCCGCCATGGATGAAAAGGAGATTCGAATCCGATGGAAGAATCAGGGTGAAAAAATGACATACCGTGTCCAGGTGGCCAGAGATAAACAATTCCTTCAGCCGATTGTTGAACAAACAGTGTCACGGCCGGAGATGATTCTTGCCAGACCTTCCGAATCCGGCATCTATTACGTCCGCACGTCGACCCTCGATGCGGACGGTTATGAAGGCGGATTTTCCGCGCCTCAGAGTTTCGAAATCAAAAGTGATCAGGATGTGTGGGTGGTACTGGGCGCTTATGGCCTCATGCTGCTGCTGATTGTATTGTTACCTTAGTTTATCGGTCCGGAGGACCTGACGAAGGCCTGCATGAGTTTACAATCCGTCCTTGCCCATGTCAGAAAACATATTGCCTTTATCCTGATCGGAATGATCATCATTCCGGTGATGGCGCACCTCGGGTTTTTTCTGGGAATGAACTACTATTGCTACGATTTGTTCTTTCGATTGCGTGGTCCACAGGCGCCAAATAAGCAGATCTCACTTGTGGTCATAGACGAGAAGACACTCGAAAAATACGGGCAATGGCCGGTGTCACGGCGCTATTATGCGGAACTTCTGAATCGGTTACGCGACGCGCGTATGGTCGGTCTGGATATTCTGATGATTGAGCAGGCATCGGATGATGCAGCGCTTGCCGATGCCGTTTTACGGCATGGCCGCGTGGTTTTCCCGCTCTACATTGCCCGAGACGGACGCATTGTCCATTCCTCGAAACAATTTTCGCCTCAGGCGGCCGGACATATTCATCTGGAGCAGGATATCGACGGCGTGGTGCGATCCGTTTACCATACGCTTTATCACGGTGAGCAAGCCCTTCCTTCCTTCACATCCCTGATGTATGAAAAAATAACAGGGAAACCTATGAAGCGGGAATCGCCTCACCCATCGCACGCCGACAGTTCCGGTATTCTGCAGATGGACCGGATGAAAATTGATTATTACGGTTCCCACGGGACCTTTCCCGCTTTTTCCATGGTTGATGTCATCGAGGGAAAATACTCCACCGGCTTTTTTGAAGACAGGATTGTGCTGGTCGGGGTCACGGCGGAAGGCCTTGAGGCAGGCGTTCTCACGCCATTGAGTCAAAAGCGCAACCACACCAGCGGGGTTGAAACCCATGCCCATATCCTGAATGATCTGCTGGAGCCACGCAGGATTGTGTCCGCACCCCAGCCAATAGTATGGTTTTTATGCATATTTCTTTCGTTTTTGTGCTTCTGGTTTATAATCCGATGGGACGGTTGGCCCGGTGTGTTGGGTTGGATTATCTGTATTGCCGTTGCCTTTGCCGCCGCGTTTTTTCTGTTTGCCTTCCTGAGATTCTGGTTTTCTCCTGTTCCTTTTGCCGTATTGCATCTTTTTATATTTTTTCTCGCGTATGTTTTCCGTCTGGAAGAAGCCGGCATGCAGATTGCCGAGGGCAGAAACCTTTGGGAAGACTCTTTCAACACGATTGATGATCCGATCATCGTGATGGATGCCGGGGGTATCGCGCTGCAAATGAATCAGGCGGCTCGGTGGATGCAAAAAGAAAATCCACGTCTATTTTCGCTCATCACCGGTAAATGTCCCGGAGATCTTTTAGATTCAGCGGATCAGCATCATACGCCGCCCGAGGGACTTTTGCGCAAACCGGTCCTGGACGAAGTGATTGATATGGAAACAGACCGGTACTTTACGGTGAAAACTCTGCCGCGATACGACTTTCCGGATCGTTTGGCAGGTTGTGTCCAGGTGATCGAAGAGATCACGGCCCAGCGCAAAGCGGCGCGGGAAAGATTGCGCTTAGAAACCGAACTGATGCAGGCGCAAAAGATGGAGTCCATCGGCACGCTGGCAGGCGGCGTTGCCCACGACTTCAACAATATTCTGATGGGGATTCAGGGATACGTTTCTCTTTTGCTGTTTGATCTGAATCCGGCGGATGAACGTTACGTCAAACTCAAGAAAATTGAATCGCAGGTGCAAAGTGCCGCTCATTTGACAAGGCAATTGCTCGGTTTCGCGCGTGGCGGACAGTATGAAGTCAAATCAACCGATATCAACGAACTGCTGCATGAAAGCACGGACGTTTTCGGCAGAACGAAAAAAGAAATATCCATCAGTTCAAAATACGAAAAGCCGATCTGGCCGGTGATGGTTGACAGAGGACAGATTCAGCAGGTGTTGCTCAATATGTACATCAACAGCTGGCACGCCATGCCGGACGGAGGCGATCTTCAACTGGAGACGAAAAATATTGTGCTGGATGTTGAAGACGCAGCTGAGAATCGTGTTTCGGCCGGGCGTTATGTCCAAATCACCGTGGCGGACACGGGTGGCGGTATGGATGAGCATACGCGTAAACGCGTGTTTGAGCCTTTCTTTACCACGAAGGAACAGGGGAAGGGAACGGGTTT
>JAWOJC010000023.1:0-3718 GCA_046484315.1 Smithellaceae bacterium
GAACCATGAACCATGAACCATGAACCATGAACCATGAACCATGAACCATGAACCATGAACCATGAACCATGAACCATGAACCATGAACCATGAACCATGAACCATGAGCCATGAGCCATAAGCCATAAGCTATGAGCCACTATCTAAGGAGATTACATGACACAACAGGCATTTCAGGACTGTTACCCGGAAGATTTGAGCCACTGTTATGGCTGTGGCCGCCTCAATGAAGAGGGGTTGCAAATTAAAAGCTACTGGGACGGAGAGGAATCCGTCTGTGTTTATACCCCCAGAGACTGTCACATGGCTATTCCCGGTTTTGTTTACGGCGGGCTCATTGCCTCGCTGATCGACTGCCATTCCACCGGCACGGCGGCTGCCGCCAAATGCCGTGCGGAAAACCGCGAATTAGGCTCCGAACCGGCGGTTCGGTTTGTTACCGCCTCGCTTCATGTCGATTATCTATTGCCCACACCGCTGGGATTGCCGCTGGAGATTCGCGGTAAGGTGAAGACGATCAAGGGACGCCGGATTGTGATCGAATCTCGTCTCATGGCGGATGGTAGAGTTTGTGCGCAAGGCGAGGTGGTTGCCGTTCAAATACCGGAAAACATGCAGCCGGTGAAATGAAAAATAGTTCGGGTAAAAAAATGTGGAGCGGATCCGATATGATGAATATTTCTATTAAAACCTTTTATTTCAGCGCCACGGGAACAACAAAGAAAATCGTGACCGGGATTGCCGGAGGGCTTGCGGAAGTTTCCGACGGTAAAATAGTTGCAAATATGAATTTCACTTTGCCGGATGGCCGGAAAGAACCGGCGGCTTTTTCCGGTCAGGACATTGTCATCGCCGGCGTCCCCGTTTATGCGGGCAGGGTTCCCAATGTCTTATTGAGGTATTTAAACACCATTGAAGGGAACGGCGCCCTGGCCGTTGCCGTGGTGGTTTACGGCAACCGTCATTATGACGATGCACTGATCGAATGGCGGGATATTCTGGAATCAAGAGGTTTCAGGGTTATTGCAGCGGGCGCATTTATCGGTGAACATTCGTTTTCCCGAATCCTGGGGGCAAATAGACCGGATGCGCAGGATATGTTGCGTGTCACGGAATTTGCCCTGCGGATTCGTGAAAAGCTTATTGCTTTCGAAAATACACCAAAAACCGTATCCGTGCCGGGGAAACAACCTTACCAGCCTTATTACCGGCCCAAAGACAAAGACGGAAATTCGGTTGCCATCCACAAGGTGGTCCCTAAAACCAGCGGCGACTGCATTTCCTGCGGTCTCTGCGTCAGTCTTTGTCCTATGGGCTCCATTGATGCCGATGACGAATCCATCATGACAGGGATTTGCATTAAATGCTGCGCCTGCATCAAAAACTGCCCGATGGAGGCAAAGTATTTTGATGACACCAATTATCTGTGGCACAAACAGGAATTAGAGGTTGCGTTTTCTTCCCCACGCCGTGAGCCGGCATTCTTTTTATAAATATTCATTGCATTGATCTGGATCAATGCGCGATCACTCGGCCTCTGTTAGGGTTTCCGACTAAAAAGGAGAAAAAACCCGATGAGTGAACGTTTAAAGAATTTCCCCATCTCATTTTTTGCCGTGGTCATGGGACTGACCGGCACCGCCATCGCGTGGCAAAGAGCGGAAGCCTTGCTTGGGTGGACATCCGGCATCAGTATTTTTCTGCTGGGTGCTAGCACACTGATTTTTTTTGGAATTCTTGCTGTCTACGCCTTGAAAGCCTTCAGATACCCGGATGAAATCCGCAAGGAATTTAAAAATATTACAAAACTCTCCTTTTTCCCCACCATCTCCATCAGCATGCTGCTTTTGAGCATTGCCGCCATGAATTTGGTTCCCGGGTTATCGAAGGGCTTATGGATCATCGGAACAGTCATTCATTTTCTTTTCAGTGTGGCGGTGATTTCTATTTGGATCCGGCATCCGTCGCTGGAAATCAACCATATCAGCCCCGCATGGTTCATCCCCGTTGTGGGAAACATCCTGGTGCCTATTGCAGGTGTAGCTTATGCGCCGGCGGAGATATCCTGGTTTTTCTTCAGCATCGGCCTTGTTTTCTGGGTGGCGCTCTTTACAATCTTTTTTTACCGCCTGCTGTTTCACAACCCCCTGCCCGAACGTCTGCTGCCGACGCTGTTCATTCTCATCGCGCCACCCGCCGTCGGTTTCATTGCCTATGTCAAGCTGACCGGGAGTGTGGATTCCATGGCCCTCATCCTTTATAATTTCGGGTTATTTGTCTTTATTCTAATGATACCGCAATTGCGGATGCTCTCCAGAATCAAATACTACCTGTCGTGGTGGGCGTACACCTTTCCCCTTGCGGCGCTGACCATCTCAACGCTGCTGATGTATCATCAAGGCGGTTTTGTCTTTTTTAAATATCTGGCGCTGATTCTGCTAATGATTGTTTCTGCGGTCATCGCTGTACTGACTTT
This sequence comes from Smithellaceae bacterium, assembly GCA_046484315.1. Lineage (GTDB taxonomy): Bacteria > Desulfobacterota > Syntrophia > Syntrophales > Smithellaceae > UBA8904. The sequence continues at coordinate 2,477 of JAWOJC010000023.1, forward strand.
CATGACGCTTGCGGCCATTAAAAATAAAACCATTTGCGTTGAGGATTGACATATTCTCAAACCTTCCAAAGGAGAAATCTATGAGCAAAAGAAAAAGAATTATCGTGATCGGCGGATCGGCCGCCGGCCCCAAGTCGGCGGCTAAAGCCCGAAGAATCGACAATGACGCAGAAGTCATTATTTTACAAAAAGAAGCGGATCTTTCGATGGCTTCCTGCGGCTATCCTTATTACGTAGGCGGGTTTTTCAACGACCGAAACCAGCTTTTGTGCACTCCCACAGGTGTTGTACGAAATCCGATCTTCTATCTCAACGCCAAGGACATTGACGCGGAAGTAAACACGGAAGTCACAGGCATCGATACCAAAAATCATTCCGTCACCTTCAAAAATACAGCCACGGGTAAAACCGGCACGCTGACGTACGACAAACTGGTGATCGCTACGGGCGCTGTGCCGCGCATGCCGCCAGTGCCGGGTGTGGAACTCGACGGTATCACCACGCTGCAATCCATGAAAGACGCGGACTTTCTGCGCAAAGTGCGTGATGAAGGAACGATTAAAAAAGCGGTTGTGATCGGCGGTGGCCTCATTGGCATTGAAACCTGCGAGGCCCTGCAACTGGCGGGGATTGAAATCACCGTGATCGAACTACTGCCCCAGCTTCTGACCTTTCTGGACTGGGAGCTGGCCAAAATCGTCGAAAACCATGTCAAAAGCAAAGGCGCCAATGTCATTACCGAAAACGGCATCGCGGCCTTTCTGGGCGAAAACGGAAAACTCACCGCCGTCAAATTGCAAAACGGCACAGAGCTTCCCTGTGAGCTCGCAGTGGTGGCCATCGGCGTGCGCCCCAATGTGAAGCTTGCCAAAGAGGCAGGGCTCAAAATCGGTGAGCTGGGCGGGATTGATGTCAACGAATATATGCAGACCTCCGATCCGGACATTTATGCTGTGGGCGACTGCGTGGAAACCGTCAACCGCATTACCGGAAAAAAAGTGCATGCGCCTTACGGCGATCTGGCCAATCTCCAGGGCCGCGTGGCGGGAGAAAACGCCGCTTCAATCAACTGTGTGACCTTCCCGGGAACCATTCAAACCGGCATCTGCAAGGTATTTGATTTTGCGGCCGGCTCCACGGGCCTTTCCGAAACGGTCGCCAAACGGCTGGGCTATTCAGACATCCTGACCGTGATGAACGCCAGTCCTGACAAACCGGGCTTCATGGAAGGCAAACTTCTCC
>JAWOJC010000028.1:0-6824 GCA_046484315.1 Smithellaceae bacterium
ATCTGCGCTTTGGCTTCCACGAAACCGCGCCTTGACGTGACCTTTACCATTTGACCATCAGCGATGCCCAGCTTTTTGGCGTCCACCGGATTGATCTCCACCAGACTCTCAGGACAGCGTTCCGAGGGACCGATGGCGCGGGTGGTCATTGTGCCGGTGTGGTAATGGTACAACACGCGCCCTGTGGAAAGGATGAGAGGATAATCCTTGTCCGGCAGTTCATTCGGCGCGATGTATTCCAGGGCGGAAAAAAGTCCCAGACCGCGGGAGAACCGGTCCTTGTGGAGAAATTTGGTTCCCTTGTGATCGGGCGTGGGGCAGGGCCACTGAATCCCTTCTTTTTCAATTCGCTTATACGTGATTCCCGCGTAGCTGGGCGTAACGGTAGCGACTTCTTCAAATATTTCTTTGGCGGATGAATAATGCATCGGATAACCGAATTTATTCGAAATCCCACAGATGACTTCCCAGTCCGTTTTGGCCTCTCCCGGCGGTTCAATGGCTTTGCGAACGCGCTGAACCCGCCGTTCCGTATTAGAGAAGGTACCTTCCTTTTCCGCAAAACTGGCTACCGGCAGCACGACATCGGCAATCTGTGCCGTTTCCGTCATGAAGATGTCCTGCACAACCAGCAGCTCCAGATTCTGAAGTTCTTTTTTTACATGATGCAGGTCGGGATCGGACAAAAGTGGATTTTCTCCCATGATGTATAAGGCTTTTACCGCACCGCTGCCCGCCGCCCCCATCATCTCCATCAGGGTGAGGCCGGGTTTGGGGGAAAGGACTGCGCCCCACGCTGTTTCAAATTTCTTACGGGCGTCTTCGTTGGCCACTTGCTGGTAGGCTGGATAAACATTGGGAAGTGTGCCCATGTCGCACGCCCCTTGAACATTGTTCTGACCTCGCAGCGGGTTGACGCCGCCGCCTTCAATGCCGACATTGCCGCAGATCATGGAGAGATTGGCCATGCTTTTGACATTGTCCGTGCCGCTGATGTGCTGCGTGATGCCCATTGCGTAAAGGATGCTGGCGCGTTCGGCACCGGCATACAGACGGGCGGCTTTTTTCAAATCTTCCGCCGGGACACCGGAGATCTTTTCGACATATTCAGGCGTGTATTTTGCGACGGCGGCTTTCAGAGCGTCAAAGCCTTCGGTTCTCTCAGTGATGTATTCTTTAGCTTCCAGGCCTTCGGAAATGATTACATTCATCAGACCATTGACAACGGCCACATCCGTGCCGGGTTTCTGGCACAACCACATGTCCGCGTACTTCACAAGGTCGATTTTGCGCGGATCGATAACAATCAGCTTGGTCCCGTGCTGTTTAACAGCGCGTTTGATTTTCGCGCCGATCACAGGATGGTTTTCTGTTGTGTTGGTTCCTGTTGCCAGGATAAGATCGGTGAATTCGATTTCATCAATGGAGTTTGTCATTGCACCACTGCCGAATGTGGCGGCCAGACCGGCCACCGTGACGGAGTGTCAGAGGCGGGCGCAGTGATCGACATTATTGGTGCCGACCGCGGCGCGCAGAAATTTCTGAAACAGGTAGTTTTCTTCGTTGGTGCAGCGTGCGGAAGCAAGCCCTGCGATACTATCCGGACCGCTTTCTTTTTTTATTGCGTTGAGTTTGTCGGCGATAAAGCTGAATGCTTCATCCCAACTGGCCTCTTTAAAGTCTTCATCTTTCTTGTAGCGAATAAGAGGTTTTTTCAGGCGGTCGGGGTGAGAAACGAAATCCATCCCGAAGCGCCCCTTGACACAGAGACTGCCGTCGTTGGGCTGGCCGTATTCGCGGTTGCCCGAGACTTTGACAATTTGATTGTCTTTGGTGAAAAGGTCCATCTGGCAGCCGACGCCGCAGTAGGTGCAGGTGGTCCTGACTTTGTTTAATTCCCATGGGCGGCCGGCAAATTTTGCCTGTTTGAATGTGATCGCTCCGGTGGGGCAGACCTGCAAACATTCACCGCAAAAAACGCAAGAGGAATCGATATAGTCAGCGTCAAAAGCGGGGCCGACTTTAGCATTCGATCCTCGCCCTGCGAAATCAAGAACTTCATTAACCTGAATTTCATTGCACGCGCGTATACAGCGTCCGCACAAAACACACTTGTTCAAATCGCGGTGGATCATGGTATTGCTGTCATCGAGGGCATGGCCGGGCGCTTCGATTTTGAAACGGGGTTGATCAATTTTAAGCCAGTAGACCAGATTCTGCAATTCACACTGGCCGTTTTGTTCGCAAGTCAGGCAGTTGTGATCGCCGGAAGACCATAGTAATTCAACGATCATTTTCTGAGCGGCGCGAACGGCCTGTGTATTGGTGCGAACAACCATACCGGGGCTCACTGGCATGCAGCAGGAGGCAACCAGACTTCTGGCGTTTTCGACTTCCACAACACAGACCCTGCAGGCGCCCACGTTGGTCGTGTTTTGATAGTGGCAAAGCGTGGGGATATAAATCCCAAGGCTTCTTGCCACTTCCAGGATCGTTTGTCCCGGCTTGGCCGAAACTTCCTGACCGTCGATGTTAATAGTAATCTTCTTTTCCATTATTATTCTCCAGTCTTATCAAGATAAATATCCGATGACATTATGAAAATGTATCAGAATCGTTTTATTTTCCCGAACTGACTTATAGTCGTAAACTGTATATTTGTCAATTATGTCAATTATGTCATAGGTGTTGTGTAAGCCTTAAATATTGTTCTGTATTAACAAGCTATCGGTATTTGATGAGACGATTGTTGTCAAATCACGAAAGAGTGTTATATTACCGGCAAGAATAATCATTGAAGGAGTATTTATGGCTTCAGGTTCAGACAATACATCATATCGTCAAAACGTTGATAAAATAAGTAAATTATCTTTTGCTGTGGGGGTTTACCGGCCGCCGAGCGAAGGGGGAAGTTTTTCGCTTTTATTGCGAATTACCGAGAATTGTCCCTGGAATAAATGCACTTTTTGCGAAATGTATAAGGGGCATCCATTCGTTTACAGACCCGTTGCTGATATTAAGGCCGATATCGATACGGTCAAGGTTATGGCTGATGAAATTAGGGAAGTTTCAAGAAAGATCGGGCAGGAAGGCCGCCTGAATCGGGACGTTCTGCGCGCACTTTTGGGCGTCAATCCGTACCTGAACGAGAATCATTGTTTTTCCACTGTATTTAACTGGCTGTATTCCGGCGCGAAAACGGCTTTTTTGCAGGATGCCAACAGTATGATTATGAGGCCCTTGGAATTTATCGAGGTGCTCAGGCACTTACGACAAACGCTGGACAGTCTGACACGAGTCACTTCCTACACCCGTTCGAAAACATTGGCGCAAAGAAAACTCGAAGAGTTAACTGCCATCAGAGAGGCAGGTTTGGATCGCATTCATGTCGGTCTGGAAACAGGCGATGATGAAATTCTCAAAATCGTCCGCAAAGGCGTGACCAGCGCGGAGCAGATTGAAGGGGGGAAAAAAGCGATGGAGGCCGGTTTTCAGCTTTCAGAATACTGGATGCCGGACCTGGGCGGACGTGAACGCTGGCGGCAGCACGCGGAAAATACGGCTAGAGTCCTAAACGAAATCAATCCGAACTATATCCGTTCGCGCCCCTTTGTGCCGAGGCAGGGCACGGAGATATTCGAAGAATACGAACAGGGTCGTCTGCATATTTCTTCACCGCATGAACGCCTGGAAGAATTGCAGGTCATGATTGAAAATCTGAACGTGACCTCCCGCGTGTGTTTTGATCACAATATGAATTCCTGGACTAACAGGCAAAGAGGTCTCCTGTTTTCACAGGATTATGAAGGATACAAATTCCCTGAAGAAAAGCCGCTTGTTCTGGATTTGATTCGTGAGGGGCTTTCGATTGATGAGTCCAGGCATGTCGATGTCAAGGATCTGATCGCCATGGGATCGCTTTAACTTCTTTACGACGATGATTTGTTCATGATCAAGCGTCAATATGTGCAGCATGTAGTCAAATAATTGTCATGTCTTTACCTGACCGCTTATGTGTTGATTATATTCCGCCGGTCAGGGATCCAATATCCCATTCTAATAATCACGTAAAAGCAGGCTTGGGGAAAGGCAACTTCTCCAAGCCTGCTTTTATGGCATTTAATTTGCAGAACTTTGCGCAAATCATATTCAACCTAATTCATTCAGAGATTCGAAGGAGCGAAACAATGAAAGCTATGAAACTCAGGTCCAAGCTGTTGTGTGTATTTGCCATCTTAACTGTTACATTCTTTGTTATCGGAACGTTCACACTGGTTACGGTTTACAATAAGGTTATTCAGACGGCTCAGGAAAAACTCGCAGGCGATCTTGCCATGACCCGAGCCTGTATAGATGATAAATATCCTGGCGCGTGGTTGATCCAGGACGGTAGGCTCTTTAAAGGCGATACCCAGATGAACGACAATGTTAACCTGGTCGATCTTATCGGAAAAAATACCGGAGACAATGTAACGATCTTTATGGGTGACACACGTATCGCCACAAATGTGAAGAATTCATCCGGTGCGCGGGCCACGGGAACGAAAGCGGCGGACTATGTCGTTGAAACCGTGTTGAAAAATAAGCAAAAATATATCGGCAAGGCGCAGGTAGTGGGTGTTTGGAATCAGACGGCCTATGAACCGATTTTGAGCGAAAGAGGCGATGTCATCGGAATGCTCTTTGTCGGTATTCCGAATACGCATTATGATCAAATCGTCAAAGAGATATCCCTGCGTGTCATGTTGCTCGGCGCTGTCGGGTTCATCATTGTTTTTTTTCTGGGATTTTTCATTTATACATCCGTTGTGACACCGATCCTGAAGGTGATTGCCGGCCTGTCAGAAAGCGCAGGTCATGTATCGGATGTTTCTGAAGAAGTCTTTGCCGCCGCAAGTCAGGTGGCCGAAGGTTCCAATTCTCAGGCATCGTCGGTGGAAGAGACATCCGCTTCACTTGAAGAATTGTCTTCCATGACCAAACAGAATGCTGAAAACGCATTTCAGGCCAGATCCATGATGCAGGAGTCCGCACATATCATCGAAAAAGTGAACCGCCACATGGACGATATGGCGCAGGCCATTTCCGCGATAACAAAATCATCGGAAGAAACGGGAAAAATCATCAAGACCATCGACGAAATCGCTTTCCAGACCAATCTTCTGGCGCTCAACGCGGCCGTTGAAGCGGCGAGGGCGGGTGAGGCGGGTGCGGGATTCGCGGTGGTCGCCGATGAGGTGCGCAATCTCGCGATGCGCTCCGCGGAGGCGGCTAAGAGCACCAGCGAGCTGATCGAAAATACTATTGCGGCCGTTAAAAATGGTAATGAACTGACGCATTCGACGCAGGATGCGTTCAAGGACAATATGAATTTTTCCGTAAAAATCGCTCAGCTGGTGGAGGAAATCGCGGCGGCGTCCAAAGAACAGGCGGAAGGGATCGAAAATATCAGCCATGCCATCGCGGATATTGATAAGGTTACACAATCCGCTGCCGTCTATGCAGACCAGTCTTCCGCGGCAGCCCAAAAAATGAACCATCAGGTACTTAGTCTCAACCGGCACGTGCAGTCTTTGGCGGAAGTAGTCGGCAGCGGCAACTCAGCCCGATAGCACTTCAGCCTGTGAAGGTTCCGGGAAGAAAGCGACATAAGATTCAGTGCAGACTATCACGATCCGTTTTTGCAAGACGATTGCCGATACCGTAGCTGATCGTTCTACCGATGGATTGAAAGTCTTTTGCAAGTTGTTCAATGATGCCTTCGGCTGAGTCTACATCGGATCTGCCCGGATAGATATCATAAAGGTTTTTGTATCGCTCGGGTGTGAAATCCGGCATGACGACATTGGCGCCGGCGCGAAGCGCAAACAGGCGTCCCTGGGGATGCAGGGTTGCCAGCGCCGTGGTTGCCGGAATGTTGGTGTTGCGAGTGATAAGACGGGCCAGCGCGATCACGCGCAGTGTCATTTCTATATCGTCGTTGTCGATACCGGTTAGTGGCGTGTCGGGATGCGGGATGAAGGGGCCGATGCCCAGCATGTCGGCATCCAGTATTTTCATCAGCATCAGGTCGTCGGCCAGAATCTCGTAGGTCTGGCCGGGAAGACCCACCATATTGCCTGTCCCCGTTTCAAATCCCAGCTCCTTGAGCGTTTTCAGGCATCGGACGCGATCGCCAAGCTTGCAGCCGGGTCGCAGATAGGCATAGAGATCAGGAGAGGCGGTTTCGTGTTTGAGTAAAAATCGATTAGCGCCGGCCTGCTGGAAGGAGCGCAGATCTTCCACCGGCCGCTCACCGATCGACAGCGTCAGGACGAGTCCCGTTTCTCTTTTGATCGACTCCAGCAGGTTGCAAATAGTATCAGCAGTAAAGAAGGAATCCTCGCCGGATTGCAAAACACAGGTGGAAACCCCTGCTTTCTTGATGTCTTCGGCTGTTTTAAGAATTTCCTCGTTGGTCATGCGGTAGCGCTCAACCTGTGTGTTGCCCTTGCGAAGGCCGCAATACAGACAGTTGCGTTCACAGAAATTCGAAAATTCGATGATGCCGCGCAAATAGATTTCATCGCCTACGTCATTTTTTCGCACGCGGTCGGCGGCATCGAAAAGATCCTCAGAAAAATCGCCGGGCATCTTAAGAAGCTCGATGATTTCGTCGCGCGAAAGCGGTTTACCGATTTCCGCCTTTAAAAGCAGTTTTTCAATCCGGTCAGATACAGACATCGCGCTTTCCTTCCAAAATGGTTTGCAGCCGGTCGGTCACCATTTTCTTGCGTTTGGTTTTAAATGATTTTTCCAGCATATCCGCGATGAGTTTTTCTCCC
>JAWOJC010000052.1:0-10193 GCA_046484315.1 Smithellaceae bacterium
CTTTAAACCCGAGCACCTTTCTGCGTTCCCCTCTTTCAGAAAGAGGGGTTAGGGGAGATTTTCTAACCTGCTTCAATAATCCCCCTCACTCCCCCTTTATAAAGGGGGACTTCTAGAAGGAAAAGAGACATATGTTGTTAGCACCCATTTTCACGCCTTTCGCCTTTCGCCTTTCGCCTTTATCCTTGATCCTTGTACTATGAGCTATGAGCTGCGAACCGCCTCACGCCTCACGCGGATGCAACAGCCATGACTTTTTTGACGGCGCGGACGGTATCTTGCATGTGTTTTTTTGTCAATGTCGGGTGAACCAGAAACATCATGCTGGTTTGCCCCAGTTCGCGCGCGACCGGCAGCGGCGCGGATGGCCGCAGGCCGGATGTGTCAAATGCTTTTTCCAGATAAATCTCACTGCAGCTTCCCGCAAAACACGGAACGCCTTCAGCGGCGATGGCGGCAATCACGCGGGCCTGATCCCACCCGGCGGCAAGACGCTTCGGACGCAGAAACACATAGCATTTGTAGCAGGCATGAAAAATGTAATCCGGCGGTGTGCAGGTGCGCAGCGCGTCGATCCCGGAAAAAGCGTCAACCAGAATCTTTGTGTTTTGTCTTCGCCTGGCAAGCCAACGGTCGAGCTTCGTCAGCTGGATCCTGCCGATGGCGGCCTGCATTTCCGTCATCCGCCAGTTGGATCCGAACGATTCGTGAAGCCAGCGAAAAGCCGGGCCGGGTTTGATGTTTCCGCTGAATACGGTGTCATAGCACTTTCCGTGATCCTTCAGCGACCAGGCTTTTGACCAGATATCCCTGCGGTTGGTGGTGAGCATCCCGCCTTCACCGCCCGTGGTCATGATCTTGTCCTGACAAAAAGAAAATGTCGCCGCGTCGCCGAAAGACCCCACCGCCTTGCCTTTATATTTAGCCCCCTGAGCCTGCGCGCAATCTTCAATCACCGCCAGTTTATGCTTTTTCGCCAGCGCCAGAATTTTATCCATTTCGCAGGGCCATCCGGCCAGATGCACCAGGATCATGGCTTTGGTTTTCGGGGTGATTACTTTTTTAATTGAAGCGGCCGTCAGATTCTGACTGGTTGCGTCCACATCGGCAAATACGGGTTTCGCCCCGCAGGTCACAACGGAACTAACCGATGCAATGTAGCTGCGCGGCGTCACAATCACTTCGTCACCGGCGCAGATCCCGCAGGACATCAACGCGGCTTCCAGCGCGACGGTGCCGTTCATCAAGGCCACAGCGTATTTTACGCCAATGGCATCGGCAAACGCCTTTTCAAACTCGCGCACCTGATCGCCTGTCCAGTAATTCACCCTGCCGGTTCGCAACGTTTTGGCAGCCGCCTCAATTTCATCCTCTTCGTAACAGGGCCAGGGCGCGAACAGATCGGTTCTGACTGGTTTTCCTCCCTCAATCGCCAATTTGCTCATTGAACATCATCCTTTCTCGTTGCTATCGCAAAGATCTCTGATAGTACGGTATCATACTGATCATAGAAATACGCGGATTTGTCCGCTGCTTTCAGCGAGGCGCTGATCCGCGACGCATGGCTGTCACAGGTGAGATGACTCATAAGCGCCGCTTTCATCTGCTCTGTGGAAAGACAGTCCACGGTGTAACCCACGCCCAGGGCGTCCACCCTTTCGGCAAGTTTTGTCCCGCGGGCAGCCAAAATGGGTAACCCGCAGATTACGGCTTCGTAAAACCGGTGCGGCATCAGAATTTGCGAGTTGGCCACCGTCGCATCATAAACGGCGAAGACCATATCCACGCGCCCGTAAAGGTTCGCGATATCCTGCTCATAGGCATAGGGTCCATAGAACAGAATGTCGTTTCTGCCCTTTGCCAGCGCCTTCACCTCGGCTTCCTCCGGACCGAAGCCGGCGAAAAACACGCTGACGTCATAATTTTCCGCCCGAAGCTGTGCGACGGCTTCAAACAGACACGCCACCGGTCTGCACTCACGAATCCAACCGATATAACCGATCACGCAATCCCCGCGTCTTTCTCTGCGCCGGAAATTTTCCCAAACCTTCGCCTCCGGCAGGTTTTCGATCAGGTGCCACCGGCCGCTATAAATCTTCGAGTAATATTCGCTCCAGAAAAACGGCGAGGTCAGAATCAGATATCTGACTTTTCTAATCAGCCACTTTTCCGCCCGGGCTACTGTGGCATTGAGCCACCTGCGCCTGCCGTACTGCACCGGCGACAAATCCGCCACGCTGTAGATAAAGGCAACATCCTTTTTCCATAATGCGAGTGAAGCCACCCCAAGCACGTCAAGGTAATTGACATAGACTTTCTTCGCGCCCCGTGCGCGGCGCAAAAGACGCCAGGATTTCAGCGCAAAGATCAAAAAGGCCACCATGCGGCCAACGGCGGAATGATTAAAAAAAGCCGCCTCGACGGGAATCGTGAGAATCCGGTCGGAAAGATCACACGGGAAGTTGATGTCCGGACGTTTCCAGTACACAACGGTCACTCTGGCGCCCGAGGACGCGACGCGAAGATGACGCTGAACGTTCGTCATAGCGAGGTTGGTCAGGTAAAACAGGATGTCTGTTTCTTCAAGGATGTGAGGCATTGATCAGACCGTGCTTATGCGTTTATGTTGCCCTGTTTATCCACCGCGAACAAATCGGATAAAACTTTTTCGTACGGATCATAGAAGTAGGCTTGTTTGTCAACCTTCCGCAGGGCTTCGGCAATATTCGCCGCCTCCCCGTCGCAGCGGATGTGGCTTATCAGCGCGGCTTTCATGTCGTCTTCCGATAAATAATCAACACAGTAACCGATGCCAAGCGCGGCGACACGTTCGGCAAGCTTCGTGCCGCTTGCGACCATCAGGGGCAGGCCGGCGGCTATGGCATCGTAAAACCGGTTGGGCATCAGTATTTTACTGTTGGCCACACCGATGTCGAAAACGGAAAAGATGATATCCACCCGGCTGTAAAGCGCTTGAGCGTCGCGGTCGTACTGATACGGGCCGCTGAAATCAACGTAATCCAGATGCAGGCAGTGTTGTTTGAGTCTGGCTTCATCCGGTCCGAAGCCCGCAAAGAAGACGCGGATATCGTAACCGTCGCGCCGAAGCCCGCCTATCGCCCCCAGCAGACATTCAATGGGTTTGTAATCACGAATCCAGCCGACAAACCCCACCACACAGGGCACGCGGGTCGTCTTGGGCTGAAAGTTTTTCCAGACGTGCGCCCTGGGCATGTTTTCAATGAGCTGCCAGCGGCCTGTGTAAATCTTTGCATAATATTCGCTCCAGAAAAACGGCGACGACAGAATCAGCACCGAAACCCGCTTCAAAAGACATTGCTCAAGCCTGCGCACCGTGGCGTTTACCCAAGGCCGGCCGCCATACTGAGCCGGTGCAAGATCACCGATGCCATATATGAATTTCACGCCGCGACGCCGGACGGCAAGGGCAGCCACCAGCAGGACATCCAGATAGTTGACGTAGAGGATCCGTGCTTTTTTCGCCCGGCGTATAAGCAGCCAGGATTTGCAGACAAAAATCAAGAAGGCGATGATCCGGCAGAGGCCCCGGTTGTGTAAAAATGAAGCGGCCACAGGAATTTCCCGCGCACAGTCGGAAAGACCACTTTGAAAATCGATATCGGATCGCTTCCAGTAGATGAGGCTTACTTTCCCCTGCCCGGAGACGGCCCGGATAATCTTCTGCATCCGCGGCGTGGGAAAGTTTGTAAAGTAGCAAAGAATATCTGTCTGGCTGATTTCGTGGTTCATCTGTTTGGACCTTTCGCAGTCATGGTGGGTTTCTCGATCATCGGCATCCATATTTTAACATCAGCTTTTCTTTTTTTCCCATGACCACGCGGTTTGAATCATGTCGGCAAGGTCCGGGTGACGCGGCTGCCAGCCCAAAACCGCTTTGGCCTTATCCGCATGGCCAACCAGCACCGCCGGGTCACCGTCGCGTTTGACCTTATCGACCATGCGAATCGGCCGGCCGGTGATTCGCATGGCCGTTTCCACCACTTCCCGAACCGAATACCCTCTGGCGTTGGAGAGATTAAAAGCCGTAGACGAACCACCCCCGCGCAGATATTTCAGGGCCAGAATGTGAGCCGAAACCAGATCATTGACGTGAACGAAATCCCGAAGACAGGTGCCGTCGGGCGTGTCGTAATCCGTCCCGTAAATGTCAACATGCGGACGCAATCCTTTTGCCGCTTGCAGAATGATGGGAATGAGATGTGTTTCAGGATCATGCGATTCTCCAATGACGCCATCCGGGTCGGCGCCCGCCGCATTGAAATACCGCAGACAGACATGTTTAAGACCATAGGCTTTTTCGTAGTCCTGCAGTATCTGTTCGACGAACCATTTGGTTTTCCCATACGGATTCATTGGGTGCTGCGGGTGGTCTTCGCGCATGGGTACGCATACAGGGTTGCCATAGGATGCGCAGGAGGAAGAAAATATCAGATACTTCACTTCATTTTCCACCATGACATCGAACAAGTTCAGCGTATTGACCACGTTGTTGCGGTAGTATTCCGCAGGACGCGCAACGGATTCACCCACTTCGATTAGCGAAGCGAAATGCATAACCGCGTCAATCGGATAAGACTGAAAGCAGCGTCGCAAAAGATCCCGATCGGCCAGATCGCCATGTACAAAATGCCCCCATTGGACGGCTTCCTGGTGCCCCCGGGACAGGTTGTCATAAATGACGGTTTCCACATTCTGCGCGTTGAGCATTTTATTGGCATGAGAACCGATGTATCCGGCCCCGCCGGTAATAAGAATCATTATTTCTCCTTCAGCAGCTTGTTGCTTATCCGATCCCGGGCGAATGCGAGGCACCGCCGAAAAGCCGGCGCAGGCGCCGTTCTTAATAATTTCCTTATCCGGATGTGTATCCCATTGACGTTTTGATCATAGCCAGAAGCCTTTGCCGCTCAGCTTTCGACAGCATCAACCCCAGACCGGCGACGGCGATCAGCAGAGCGCAGACGGCCATTGCGGCAAGCACGGGCATTAAGGTGACAGGCTCCAGCCAGAAACGAACCATCCGGCACAGCAGGACACCACCCAGCACATAGGCCGCGCAGGGGATAAGATTATAGGTGTAAAATTTTACCAGGGAGACTTTCATCTGTAAGCACGTATATACCGGCACAATCATCCCGCCGCGAATCAGAGTGGGAATCGCCAGACTCCAGGCCACGCCGGCAATGCCGAAGGACGTCGCCCAAAGCACCACAATCATTCCCGCAAGCGAAAGGCCGGAAAAGACCAATTGCGAATAGCCAAGCCATTTGATTGACCCCACAGCGTTAAGAATATTGCTCGGCGCATAATGCAGCGCCGTTCCGAAATCGCCCAGAATCAGAATCCAGACCAGGATGAAGCTCGAAGCATACTGCGGACTGACCCAGGCGGCAATCATGCTGTCGGAAAAAATAATCACCGGACAAACCAGTGCGCCCCAGGCCCAGAGGCAGCGGCGCGTGCCGTCCAGAAGCAGAGATTGCAGCGCCACCGTATCGCTGTCGGCCTTGAGCTGACTGGCGATAGGAAACAACGGCGCGGCAAAAGCATCGGTCACGGCGCGCAGCTGCGCAATGAGAATGGCGGCCACCGCGTAAATCGCGACCGATTGCGGACCCAGAAAGCCCGCAATCAGAACATCCGGTGACTGATGAAGCACCATCCCGCCCACAACCATCATCATCGCGTAGCGGCCGAATTGAAACATCTTCCTGAAAAGCGTTGAATTCCAGTAACCGATTTTCAGACGAAGGTTTTTGTAAACCCGACGCGCGAACACAACGGTCAGGCCAACGGTAACGGCAATGCCGATCAGGGTAGAAATGGCCAGCGCGTAAAGACTTGCATACCAAAGGTACATCAGCACGATGCCGCCCGCCAGCAGAGTGACGCGAAACGACAGATCCGCAATCTCGTGCAGGTCATAGCGCGAGTGCGACATTAAGACGCCTTTCATGGGTCCGATGAGAAAAAGACTGCCGACGTACAGCCCGGCAGCCACAATGACCGCACGGAAGGCCCAGAGGTATTCCGGCGGCGTCTTCACCAGAGGCGGCAGCCAGAATGCCGCTGAAACAAAAATCGAAAAGATCACAATGGACTGAACAAAATGAAAGGTGTAGGCGACACTCAGCACGTCATTGGCCGCTTCGATTCGGCCTTCATGAAGCGCGTCGGAGAAATACCGCCGGACGGATGTACCGAAACCCATATTCAAAATCATGGAATAACCGACAATCGACACGAGCGCGACGCGATAAAGGCCGTATTGCGCGTCGCCCAGCATCCGGATCAGAATCGGCGTCGATATCAGAAGCAGCAAAACCAATACGGCGTTGCAGATCAAATTCGCCAGCGTATTTTTCAGGTATTGTTTTCGGACCATGGAATTCTTTCGTGACTATTTATTGCTGATCGCTGAACGCTTTTTCCAGTTCAAGCAAATGCCGGGAGCGGTCTTTCAGACGGCGCACCGGGTTTCCGCCATAGAGGCCCCAGCTGTCGAGACTGCTTCGGACAAGCGATAAAGCGCCGACGGCGCTTCCCTCGCCGATGGTGACCCGTGGCAGCACCACGCTTTGCGCGCCGATGATGACATGACGCTTCAGAACCACTTCGCCTTTGTGTGCAGAGGTATAGCGCGAAGGCACCATCGGATTGGTCAGATTCGCCCCGGAATAATCATCGGAACGACTGTAAATATAAACGCCCTGTGATAAGCCGCAGAAATCCTCCAGGACAATTCCTTCTCCGGCGGAAAGATGGCAGTAGCTGCCGATGTGAATATAAGAACCCAGGTGCAATCGGCCGGTGGCGATAATGGTGCAAAAACCGTCAATACGCACATGATTGCCGATATGGATGTTTTCCTCGCCGATAATGACGCAGTTGCGGGCAATACGAACATCCTCCCCGACGGATCGGAATCCTCCCGCACGAAGCTCGTCGGATGTGTAATACTGTGTGCTTTCGGCAAACAATTTGGGACTGGTCATATAGTCTTCTCCATTTTATGCAAGATTGTGATCCTTTCGTTGGGAAAAAAGGCGGTCAAAACGCGCCACCCCGCACGACAGCGATAAATTGCCAAGGTAGAAATCGCGGCCTTTTTGCCCCATCCCGCGCCTTTGTTCTGCCGGCATTTGAAAAAGGGCGCCAATCGCGCGTGCCAGGGCTTCCGGATCTTCAGGCGCACAGACCACACCGCCTTGCGATTTTTCAATCAGGCAGGCGGCGTCCCCCCGGACAGCCATGATCACCGGTTTGCCCGCATACAGATAGGCCTGCGTTTTGGAGGGAATCGTAACGCGAAAGACCGGTTCGTCTTTCAGGTGAACGAGCAGGGCATCGGCTGCGGCAAAAACCTCGCCCATCTCCCCGGGATTCCGGAAAGGAAGAAAGATGACATTGTCGAGTTTCATCCGCGCCGCCTTTTCTTCCAGTCGTTGTTTTTCCGTACCGCCACCGACCAGCAGAAACCGGACATCCGGCAGACGCTCCGCACAGAGTTTGGCCGTCGCAAGCACCGTGTCGAGCCCTTGCAGCACGCCCATGGTGCCCGCGAACAAAACCGTAAATTTACCCGCCAGGCGCGGATCTTTCGTCAAAGCCCCTCCCGGGGCGACACTTTGCAGGCTTTCTTCGTCACACCAGTTATAGATAACGTCTATGTTTTTTTGGGGCACACCTCGACCTGTTAGAATTTTTTCAAAACCGGGCGACAGCACCGCAAGGCCATCGGCTTTTTGATAAACCCAGTTACAAAAGCGGGTCAGCCGGGAAAGCAAAAAGGGTTTGTTCAGCATCCCCGAACCGGCAACGGATTCGGGCCACAAATCCTGAATGTCCATGACAACCCGGCAACCCCACAGGCGACGCAAAATGAAAGCGCTCAGACCGAGCGTGACCAGATTGTATACATAGACAACATCCGGCTTGTTACGGACCACCCACGGCGCGATGAGCAGGGCGCTTAAGGCAAACGAACAGTAATTCAGGATTCTGCGCAGGGCCGAACGGTCGTGACTGGGGTAGAGCCAGACGCGGTGCACCAAAACGCCCTGCATGATTTCTTTCGCATACAGGCGCAGCCGGTAACCGGAATAGATTTTTCCACCCGGATAGTTTGGAAAGCCGGTAAGCACTTCCACATCATGCCCGCGGGCAGCCAGCGCTTTTGCAAACGGCAGGCCTTTGAGCATGACTTCCGGCTGAAACCACTGTGTTAAAAGAAGGATGCGCATTAGAATACAGGCCAGGGGCGATGGGCAATAGGCAATAGGGAAAGAAACGAGGCTGATATCCAAAAGTAAAATAAATCATAATGAGCAATGAGGGAATTTCGCCCAACCCACCCCGCAACAATATTTTGCTTTTTCCTATAGCCCATCGCCTATAGCCTATTGCCCCTTTTTCCACACCACCCGGTTGACGTAGTCCGTGTAGCTTAGAATAATGCGGACGACTTTTTCCGAAACGTTGGGGACTTTGTAATCTTCCACGATGTTGAGCAGGCGGTTGGCGCCGCCCGGCTGTTTTTCGAGAACAGTCAACGCTTCTTTAATCCGCGCCGGGGATAATCCAACCATCATCACCGCGCCCTCCTCCCAGCCTTCAGGGCGCTCATGCGCCTGACGGATGTTGAGCGCGGGAAAATTCAGGATGGACGCCTCTTCGGTGATCGTGCCGCTGTCCGAAAGGACGGCCAGGGCGTTCATCTGCAGATTCACGTAGTTGCAGAAACCGAAAGGCTTGTGCATTTCCACAAGCGCCGGCAACTGGATTTTTTCACGCTCGATGCGCTTTCTCGTCCGGGGATGCGTCGTCATGATCACGCGCTTGCCGTACCCCTCAGCAAGGCTCCGGAGCACATCCAGCAGGCCCCTGAAATTGCCTTCACTGTCCAAATTTTCTTCACGATGACAGCTCACCACAAAATAATCTTTGTCTTTGAGCTTTAGCTGCCCTCTGATCTCTGAGCTCTGTATTTTCGGCATGTAGTGATGCAGAACCTCAAACATGGGACTGCCGGTTTTGATGATCCGGTCGGGCGGAAAGCCCTCGCGAAGCAGGTATTCGCGGGAGATACCGCTGTAGGGCATGTTGATGTCGCTGATATGGTCGACGATTTTACGGTTGATTTCTTCCGGCACACGCTCGTCGAAACAACGGTTGCCCGCCTCCATATGGAAGACGGGAATCCTGCGGCGCTTGGCGGCATAGGCGGCAAGGCAGCTGTTGGTATCACCCAAAATCAGGACGGCGTCCGGCTGTATTTTTTCCAGCGCGTCATCCGCGCGGCTGATCACCCATCCGGCTGTCTGCGCGGCATTCTTCCCTGCCGCTTCTAAAAAGTAATCGGGTTTGCGGATTTCCAGATCCTCAAAAAAGATCTGATTGAGCTCATAGTCGTAATTCTGTCCGGTGTGGATGATCGTGTGCTCGACATAACGGTCCAGCGCCGCCATCACACGCGACAGACGGATAATCTCAGGTCGTGTTCCGAGAATGGTTGTTACTTTCATGGGCTTCGCTCCATTAAATGGTTTCATGTTTAACGTTTAAAGTTTCAAGTTCTTTCGTTCGCAATATTCTTCATGGACACCATGTTCAGCTATTACCGTTTCAGCTTTAAATTTCATTCCTTCAAAGGATGTTTTTTTCAGGTATTCGATCATCCCCGCAAGCAATTTACTCACCGTCTTGCACAGTTCAGACAGGCTATCAAACTGTTCAGGAGATAGATATTTCTGATCAAGGGCCACATAAAGCTGTGAACGCGTTTCAGCACACGATCCTTTCGCTACATAAAGAAACTGAATGAATTCCTTTTTTCCACCACGCTCATACCCTTCTGCAATATTGGACAGGATGGATACGGCCGCGCGCCTTATTTGATCCCTTAAACTGAAATCCTGAGCAAACTTCCCGGTCTTTGAAATCGCATAAATCTCTCGAACCAGTTCTCGACTTCTCTGCCAGGATTTGATGTCTTCAAAGCATCGAATCGTAGCCATCTTTTGTAGCCTTTCACATCATTTCTTTAATTGATAACAAAACCTGAAACCTGAAACCTGAAACTTCAAACAATTTCAGCAAACGTATCCGGTTTTTCGGGATCAAAAATCTGATTGGCCCAGAACAGGGTCACC
>JAWOJC010000086.1:0-8647 GCA_046484315.1 Smithellaceae bacterium
GTCTTTGAGCACCTGGTAAGGCACTATGCGCGGTCTGGCAAACGGCCGGGCGACACCGGACATGCTTTCTCCGACAACCGTAATATCATCCAGGCGAGACGGCTTCATCCCGGCCTTCCAGGCCCACTGGAAGGTATCAATTTCATCCGGCATATAACCCATCACACGGGCGGCAACCATATCCGTAGCCAGGGCATTGGTTCCTGCAATGATCAAATTCATTTTAACGGGCTTGCCGCCTTGCGCGGTCGAGGGACCATTCCCCTCCATGGCCATGGTGGCATCGACCACATTAAGGCCGATTTTATTGGCCTTAACCATGTCAATGATTGCCGTGGACGTTCCGGTCGGCTCCAGTTCACTGGCCCGACTGTGTACGGCCGATCGGACCGATCCATACACCAGGCCGGGGTAGGCGCCGATGCCGACATTTTTCATCGCCAGCGTCACGCCGGCCAGCGTGTGCGTCTTCATCATCGGCATCGAACAAATCATATCGGCGTTGTAAAGCGCTTCGTGAATATGAATTTCCTTAAAAACATAATTGTCGGGAATGTCCAGCTTCATCATTTTTCCCACATGCAGGTTGACCAGGGGAACATCTATTCTACCGGACAGGTCGCGATACCCCAGCGCGCCAAACACATCATCCTGAATCGCCTGGAGATCTTGATAGCCTTTGGCGCTGCAGACGTTTCCACTTACAAACGCCTTCACATTGCGCCACGACGCCACACTGGCCTCGCCGATACAGACGTTTTTCCCCGCTTTTTTCATCAGGCCGGCCAGCGCTTCGACCACCTGCGGTTTGGTCGTATCGGCAGGCGACAGGTTCAGCAGGTTCGGCTTGAGTAAAATATTTTCTTTTCCCGCGGCAACCTGATTTATCCCCCCGATCAGATCAATCGCCCGGGTGACGGCATAGTCGATGCTTTTCGCGTCGCTCCATTTTTCATTCACCTTCACGATACTGACAAGCGGTTTCTGGTCCGAAAAATACAGGGGATAAGGCGTATAGGCGGAGTGAACAATTTCAAATTCTTTTTCACGGACGTCCCCCGACGACGGCATTTTGTGCCTTGAGCATCCCAGCATGGTGGTCAGGCACATTAAAGAGCCCTGCTTTATGAGTTCCCGTCGGGTCAGATGCATGGTTTCACCTATCGGAAAGCCCCGCGGCCGAAAGACACGGGGAATGTGTTTTTAAAGTAATAGGCCAAAACCACTTCCGATGGTCTGACGCCGAAGACCTTAGCGAGCCGCTCCGAGTGCGCCCCTGCGGCCTGAGGGTCGCGCAGAATGCGCGCGCTGCCGGTTTTGACAATGATTCGATCCGGGTAGATTCGCGAGACCTCCAGCAGATTGGTTTTGCCGCCAAAGTCCGGCTCATAGATTTTACCGTTCAATAAATTAAAATTCGGCAATCCCCACAGTTTTTCAAACCATTGCGCTTCGGACAGGGAGACACCGTCTTTCTCTTTAGCGGCAAGTTCAAGGGTCATAACGGTTTGGTGGTTGAGCTTCAGTGTGCCGGTATAGGTGGAAGCTTCGCGGACAAGGTTGATATCCCCCATGATTTTCGGAAAGCCGAGGTATTTGATACCCTTGACCCGGGCATCATCCGTCGTCACCGGCATGACCAGACAATGCCACCCCGTTTTGCCTTTGTATTTTGCCAGAAGCGATACCGCGACTTCGCGGTAGGGTTCCGTGCCTTTGTTCATCTTATAATAGTCCATCACAAAGGCCATCATTAGCGGCTCATCCGGCATATCGAAGACGTCAGGCAACAACTCTCGGTAGGCAGCGGTGTCCTGTGTTTTATAAAACACAAACAGACCGTCAAATTCATAATAGGTGTAAGGGCGCTCCAGATGGGCGCATCCGGCCGTAAGCAACAGACAAACACCACCGAAAGCCGCCAAAAGCGCGTGGACAAACTTTTTAAAATAAACCTTCATATCCCACAACCTCCTTGTGTCTTAGCAACCTTTTTTTGCGGCAACGATGACGATACAAACGTCTGTCTCTCAGCAGACGCACAGCCGTGTGAGTCAAAAAAGGAACCTGGATCGACGTAAGAGACACTATGCGGAATTTTCTTTTTGAAATCAAGAAATATGTCCGGAGGCCGCAGAGCACATCGATCGAACCTGACCACCGATCCCCTTGAAGCTTTTGCACCCGTTTATTAATCCTCATTGACACCATCCAGCTTTTTACTTTATGGTCTGCGATCGAATTAAACGCATCCGGTGAAAGGACATGGATCCCTGATATGAATTCAAATGAAACCACCCTGAAATTCCTGCTCGTCTGGACGATTTTTTTCCTGGCTCCCTTGTTACTGCCCGCTACAGGCGCAACCGCCGGATGGTATTTACGCGGGGCACTGGGTTACGAAAAGTCGCTGACATCGGATTTTTCCGATACGGATTGCGCATCAACCAACCCGCCTGCGCTCTTTGGTTGTGTCAGCGGCAACGACGGACAACCCATCGGCGCCTACGGAGATTTCGGCCGTTTTCCGCTGGCGGAAATCGCCGCAGGCCGACAGCTGCTGCCCTGGCTGCGGGCGGATGTATCTTTCGCCTACCGCTTCAATATGCAATATGAAGGCAACGCCAACTTTCTTGCCGCAGGCTATCATCAGCCCGTTTCGGCCGGAGCCGATTCGGCAAGCGGCATGGTCAATTTCTTTGTGGATATCAACGGGCTTCCGACCGGCATAACATTATGGCGTTTCCGCCCCTATGTGGGCGGCGGTATCGGCCTGTCGTATAACCGGATCGGGCAGATGACCTTTCTTTTCCCCGACAATCCCGGCGCCCATAAGATCAGCGTCATCCCGGCAGGCGACCGGACGGATGCAGCCTTCATGCTGGCTTTCGGCACTGGCTTTGTTTTAACCGAACACATTTGGCTGGATGTCGCCTACCGCTATTTTGACCTGGGCCGGGTGGAAACGTCTCCGGGCCGTATGTCCATGGATGTTATTCCCGCAGGAATCACCGTCAGCAACATCGAAACCCGCCTGCGAACGCACGGCCTGTCGATCGGCCTGCGGTATCATTTCTGATTTCGCTGCATCGGATACGAAAAGCGCCGGGGCAACGTATCACTTGCATCTGCGGAAAATAACGCATAATATTACCGGCATATTTAGATTCAACCGACTTTTTGATGTTCGGCCATGATCGGACGGAAAGGAGCAGGGACAATGCAACACGTCACAAAAAACAACATCAGGCGCGTATCGCTGTGCCTGTGCGCATTTCTGATCACCTGCTGCAGCGGGCACACGGTTCTTTCCAAAAAGACAGTAGCGGACATACCGGATGCCGGATACGCGCGCATCATCAAGCTGTATAATCCCGACGGTATGCCGGAAAAAACGCTGGCCGGCATTGTTCATGTCACAGGAAAGGCTACCGTATGCACGGACTACCCGCGCGAAGAGGCCATCAATAGCCTGGATGATTTGACTGAGATGGAGAAACTGGCTTTCCCCTACTTCCGAAACTATGCCATTGAGGATGGTGACCTGATACTCGGTTATGTCTCTGTGGATATCGGTTACCGGATTCATATCTGGCGCGTCGATAAGGATGATCTTTGCAAATACCGGGTTCAAATTATCGTGCCCGAACGTTCCAGGGGGCAGACGGATCATGAGGGCGCAAACCAAAGCGTGATAAACTGGTAGCCACGGCCAAAAAACCATTCATTGATGGGGAAAAATGAAAAAATACTTATTATACCTTGTGCCGTTCGTTTTGCTTTTCATGTCATGTACACCAACCCTGCGCGGGCCGTTTATCATTGGCAATCCCTATGGCGCACCAATTCCGTATGGCGAAAAACGACACCCCGGCATTGATTTCAATATCGATATCGGAACGCCTGTCATTGCCGCAACAGATTCTATCATAATCCATATCGGTGAATCCGCCTATGCGGAATCCTGGAGCGGCGGCATCTATGTCATTACCTCCACCGGTGGAGACATCGCCACCCTTTATTCTCATCTGTCAAAAATTGCTGTGACAAACGGTCAAAGTCTCAAGCGAGGCCAACTCATCGGGTGGTCCGGCGCATCCAACAACGGCTACCCGCATCTTCATTTTTCCCTTTACAGACGGACTTTCAATCCCATTCTTTTTTCCAACAGCTTCAACCCGGATCAATACTGGTTGGATGGGAAAGCACAATGCTTCGAACGGGACAGGGATTATGCAAAGCAAAATAAGAAGGGCATGACACTGCCTGTAGCCTGCGGGGACTACGCAAAAGAACTGCTAAGCCTGCGGGAACAAAAAAAACCCTGACGGAGGCATGCCTCACGGCATAAACTTTTCAAAGGGTAGGGAACTGTCCTTTTTTATTCTGAAAGACATAAGGCAACACGCGTTTGGCCACAGAAACACTTGCCAGTGGAGCATTTTCTTAGTAAACAGACATCCAACGTCATGGTCATCGAAGGGAAACAAACAACATGCTTACCGAAAACAATCTGGAACGATACGCGGATGTGCTGCTGTGGGCTCTTAAAACAGCAAAGAAAAAACCCCTGCAGAAAAATGACATCGTCCTCATTCAGTACGATCTGCCGGCGTTGAGGCTTACCGAGCTGCTCTATGCCCGGTTACTCGACATGGGCATGCGTCCGGTGCAGCGCGTGGCCGCCACCTGCCGCATGGAACAAAGCTTTTATCAAAAGGCCAATCTAAAACAACTTACCTTTATCGCCCCCGGCGACGAAGAGCTCTATCAGCACATTGCCGGAAGAATGTACCTGCACGCGCCCGAGTCGCTCACACACCTCAAAGGCATCGACCCGGCCAGAATCGGCAAAGCCATGGTCGCCCGCAAACCGCTCAAAGACATCCTCGACCGTCGCGAAGAGCAGCGCAAATACAGCTGGACACTTTGTCTGCTGCCCACGCAGGAACTGGCGCGCCAGGCCAACATGTCGCTTGCGAAATACACGGCACAAATTGTCAAGGGCTGCTATCTCGATTGCGACAATCCTGTTTCCGAATGGCAACGGATTCACAAAGAGGTCACGCTCATCAAAAAAAGACTCAGCGCCCTTCCGGTTAAATATTTTCACATGGAATCAGCCAACATGGATTTGCGCATCACGCCGGGAGATCAGCGCAAGTGGGCGGGCGTTTCCGGCCACAACGTGCCCAGCTTCGAAGTGTTTGTCTCGCCGGACTGGCGCGGAACGGAAGGCGTTTATTATGCCAACCTTCCCTCCTACCGCAGCGGCAATTACGTCAAAGACGTGCGTATCACCTTTGCCAAAGGCCAGGCCGTAAAAATTGAAGCCGGTGAAGGCGGCGACTTTGTGAAAAAGCAGCTCGCGATGGACCCGGGCGCGCGGCGCGTGGGCGAATTCTCGCTCACCGACAAACGCTTCTCGCGGATCGACAAATTCATGGCCGAA
Organism: Smithellaceae bacterium; assembly: GCA_046484315.1. Classification (GTDB taxonomy): domain Bacteria; phylum Desulfobacterota; class Syntrophia; order Syntrophales; family Smithellaceae; genus UBA8904. The sequence goes on from JAWOJC010000086.1 coordinate 5,453, forward strand.
ACTCTCTTCGATGAAAACTTCGGCGGGAAAGTCGGGAACTCTCATATCGCGCTGGGTTCATCCTACAGCGACACGTTTGCCGGCAACCCGGCCAAACTGACCGGGGCCATGAAGAAAAAACTGGGTTTCAACGACTCCGCGCTTCACTGGGATCTGGTCAACACGGAACCTAAAACCGTCACGGCGCACCTGTCCAACGGCAAAAAACGTGTGATTTACGACCGGGGCATCTTTACACTGTAAAATGAAGAACAGGACGCAAGATGGCTTCTGATCCGGACTTTGTAGAATTTGTCGCAGAACAGATGATGGATGGCGGATCCATCACTTACCGGAAGATGTTCGGCGAGTACGCCGTTTATTGCGATACCAAAGTGGTCGCGCTGATTTGCGACAATCAGCTTTTTGTAAAGCCTACGGCAGCCGGCAAATCCTACATCGGCCGCGTCTGTGAGGCTCCGCCGTATCCCGGCGCCAAAATGTACTTCCTGATTGAAGAAGCCTTTGAGGATCGTCAATGGCTAAGCGGGTTAATCAGAATCACGGCCCAAGAGCTTCCCGAACCGAAACCCAAAAAAAGGAAAGCAAAATAAATCTTCCCGCGCCGGCTGCCGAAGGATTACGAGGCAGGCCCGAAATTGAAGGCCTGTCCGTTTTTCCGCTTTCCTTTTTTTAGTCTTTTTTCCTTAGCACCAGACGGATGGCAATGAAAGGAAAGAGGAAGAACAACACCGCGAATATTTTCAAAGCCGCCATGCCGGCGTAGAAAATCAAATTCAGATCATGCCAGTCCAGATCAAACCAGCGGGCATGCAGATCGTAAACCCAGCCGCCCGCGAGCGTAAAAACAGAAAACCATAAAAGCAGCAGGGCATACGCAAAAATAAAACACCACAGCAAAACCCGTGACAGCCTGTCGAGCAGGTAGTGAACCTCTTCTCGGTTCATAAAAGCCTCCTTCGTTTGGAACAGTGAAAATGCGGCAAAGTGCGCCGCGTCGATTTCACCTGCCGTTTTTCAGATCGGATTCTATGGCGGATACTTCTTTTTTAACGTTGCGGTAGGCGACAAAACTGTGACCGAACCAACCGATGATAAAACCAATGCCCACGGCAAGAAAGATCAGAAGCGCAAGAGACAGGGACAAATTCCACAGAAAAAAACTGACAGTAACCGCTTCAACATTCTGCGTCACGAAAACCACGGCAAGACCGGAAACAACGATAATTAGGAAAATCTTGAAGTTCATCCCTCACCTCCCTGATGAATTGATAAAACAAGTATAGGCAAGATACCCCTTTGCCAGCCTGAATGCAACAGCAATGTAAACGGCAATTTTTCGTGGTGAGGCGGTGAAAGAGAGGGACGTTTAAAGTTTAAAGTTTAACGTTTAAAGTTTATAGTTTAAAGTATTATTGCTCAGACAACCAAAGAGGGATCAAGGGGGATTTTCTCTGGTGCTTTCTTAACAACCTATTGCGTCTGCTTCTTCGGACCCGCCAGGAGCGCATCCAGCGGGCTTTGCAGACTGCGGATATCCCGGGACATGACGTGCGTGTAGATTTCCGTGGTCTTGACATCCGCATGGCCGAGCAGCTCCTGAAGGACGCGGATATTGACACCACTTTCCAGAAGGTGCGTAGCAAAGCTGTGACGCAATGTGTGGCACCCCACCTTTTTATCAATCCCGGCTTTTTCGGCGGCCTTCTTCACCGCTTTTTGTAACACAGATTCAAGAACGTGGTGGCGCATTTCCTTGCCGGAACGCGGGTCGATGGATCGCAACTTCGCAGGAAAAACCCACTGCCATCCGATTGCTTTTGATGCGTTAGGGTATTTTCTGGCCAGAGCGTCCGGAATATAAACCTCGCCGAAGCCTTCCTCCAGTTCTGTATGGTGCAGCGACTTCACCGCCGTAACTTGCCTGAGTAATTCGTCATGAAGGTTTTTGGGCAGAATGGTTGTCCGGTCCTTGCCGCCCTTTCCACCTCTGATAAAGAGGAGATTTTGTCCGAAATCAAGATCCTGAACGCGCAGGCGGATGCATTCCATCAATCTCATCCCACTACCGTAGATCAGCTTTGCCATCAGCGCCGGTTTGCCATCCATGGCTGCAAGAAGACGTTGAACCTCAGCTTGCGTCATCACCGTAGGCGGACTTGCCAGGCGTTTGCTTCGCGCCGGGGCGATCTTGTCCTGCAGGTCAATATCCAGAACATGCTTATAGAGAAAAACCAGCGCGTTTAGCGCCTGCCTCTGCGTGGAAGCGGACACGCCCTCGGAAGTGGCCAGATGAGAAAGAAACGCCTCCACATCCTTTGCCCCGAGAAGATTTGGATGGGTTTTACCTCCGAAGTAGTGGATATAGCGAAGTATCCATTGACAATAGGTCTGCTCCGTGCGATACGCGTAATGGTGATACCTAAGAACCTCTTTTACTTGGTCCATTAATTTAAGTTTCGGATTGGGGCGGAACTTTGGTTGATTTTCAAGTCTCATATTTAAAAAATAAAAAAATATTAAACAAGGTTGTCGTATTTCCCGTCAAAAGCGGGGCCGGTGGCAGTGGGGCTTACACGCGTATTTTCCATGTTTGCCCCTTTAATAGCGTAATAAGTGGAAAACGGCAAGGCGAAATGTAATAAGCGGAAAATAGAATGGCCAATTTTCCATGTTTTATGCTTTAATATCGCAATAGGCGGAAAATCGTTCCATCTATATGCGCTGATATGATGGAAAATTTTCCGTCTATTACACTGTTGTGATCAGGCATGATTATAGAAAAATGAAAATGGATATGGTGGCATTTTGATAATTCAGCGGTACTTGAAAGTGCCGGGTTTCAATAAACGCAGCAAATAGAAAAGTGGCAGCGGCAAGGCAAGTCTTTCTCGGCTACTTCATTGTAACCGAGAAAGCGGACCATTAAAAAAGCAAAAGTATTCGTAACGGCTAGAGTGGTAATAAAATCACAACAAGCCGCTACACCGGATCGCGGCCCTCTGGGCCGCTCCCGGTGAGCTTTTCGTTAAGTAGCAAAATTAGGAATGTCTATGTTTGAATCAATCATTATCAGAAATAAAAGAAACCTAGATACAGACAAACCTATAGACTTAGGTTTTCTTGCAGAAGCTTTAATTTTCTATCAGTCAGTGAAAGTCATTGCTGACAAGGCAATTCTAAAACAGCTGATAA
>JAWOJC010000128.1:0-3534 GCA_046484315.1 Smithellaceae bacterium
CCCTGCTCCAGCGATCCCGCAACGGAAAATACCTTCGTCACTTCGATGGCTTCTTCAAAGGTGAGATCTGGCAGGATCGTCGGCAGTCTTTTGGCCAGCATGCTTTTGCCTGAGCCGGGTGGCCCGATAAGCAGGATATTGTGCGATCCCGCCGCCGCGATTTCTAGAGCCCGCATGGCTTGTCTTTGCCCCTTGATTTCAGAAAAGTCGATATCGTAGCGGCGTTTTTGTGAAAAAAGAAGCTCCGTGTCGACTTGGCGCACCTCCTGTATCTGCCGACCGCTGAGATGTTCGACGACGTCCGGCAGCGTGCGGACGCCGAAGACTTGAATGCCTTCAACCATGGCCGCTTCCGGCGCGTTGTCTTCGGAAACGAAAAACGAGGTCATGCCCGCTTCTCTTGCTTTGAAGGCGGCGGGTAATACCCCCCGGACGCTTTTGATGCTGCCGTCCAAAGAAAGTTCACCCATGAAGCAGACATTCCGCAGGGCCGCCTCCGGGATCAGCTCTTCCGCCGCAAGAATGCCAATGGCAATCGGCAGATCGAAGCCGGTTCCTTCTTTTCGCACATCCGCCGGGGCCAGATTGACCGTGACATGCGCTCGCGGAAACCTGTACCCGGAATTTTTGATGGCGGCTTTGATTCGGTCTTTACTTTCTTTGACGGAGGCATCCGGTAATCCGACGGTGGCGAACTGCGGCAGGCCTGAAGAAATATCCACTTCCACGAAAACGGGATAAGATTCCATGCCGATGACGCTCATGCTGAATACTTTAATGAACACGATGTTGTCTCCAGGGGCGAAATGCGTGGGAAATACTAACGAATCATCTCTTTTATATCAAGTTTTTAATTCGGGAAAAGGATGTCCGACTTTCTTGACTCCGCCTATGGCCTGTGCTAGAGTCGCTGCGAAAATCGGAATCGTTAGCAAATGCTTCAATACCAGAACCCAGCATAAGCCAGTAGCCGCCATGAATAAGCTATCCCACATCGATGATCAAGGTCAGGTCCAAATGGTGGACGTTACGGGCAAGGATACGACCGTAAGAATGGCCAGGGCTCAAGGAGTGATCCGGCTGAAACCTGAGACGCTGGCGCAAATCGCGGAAGGTCAGATGGCCAAGGGGGATGTTTTCACCACCGCCAAAATCGCCGGGATTATGGCGGCAAAGCAAACAGGCGCTCTGATCCCGATGTGTCACCCTTTGTCCTTGACGGGGGTTGATATGACCTTTGAGATTGACCGGCAAAACTCGCGTATCATCATCGGGGCCGAGGCGCGAACGGTCGGGCCGACCGGTGTGGAGATGGAAGCGCTCACCGCCGTGAGCGTGGCTGCCCTGACCGTCTATGATATGTGCAAGGCGGCGGATAAGGAAATGGTCATAGGCCCTGTTGTTTTACTGGAGAAAAGCGGCGGCAGGAGCGGGCATTTTATCAGAAAAACCGAATAAACAGCGGAGAGAAGCCATCAGTGCATCAGATTTATAAAATTAAAAAGTCTTTCTTAATTCCTTTCGTCGCGGCTGTCGCGCTTTTAGGTGTTTTGTCCCTTGTCATGATGGTGATGGGCGAGACCTGGGAATTTGTTTCGATTCTCCTCATCTTTTTCGTGGCCTTGGCGATCTGTGTGGAAGCGTCCCGCCGTCAGGTGGTCGCGAGTGAAGATGGCCTGCAAATCAGGAAATTCTTCCGCACAAAGCATCTGGTCTGGGCGGAAATAACGCATCTGGGCATGATGGTGGTGCGTAACAAGGCCTATTTTCTGCTCACCACAACCCGGGGATTTATTGTGCTGTCCAACCTGATTGAGAAGCACGCTTTGCTGATCCGTTTTCTGGCAGGCAAACTCGGGGAGGAAAAGGTTGAGCCGGACGTAAACACTTATCTGGAACACCCTATCGAACGTCTGTCTTTGCTGATTATGACCTGGGTTGCCGTGGCTGTGATCATCGCTGTTATTGTCGCCAAACTCATGAAGTTATAATATCAGAATCCACATGATGAATTCATTGTTTTTCATCATTATTTACAACAGGAGTTGAACAAGTATGCCGTCTAAAAAACGCAGCAAGCCGGTCGTGGACGCGGACGTTCGGGATAATCATTTCGCAGCCGTTGAGGAAATCCTGGAAAAAAAACTGGAGGATTTGACCACGGTGCTTTCTGTGTCCGATAACGGCAAAAGCAAACTTCACGAAGAAGTGATGTCCATGGTCGAAAAAGGCCTGTTTAAAATCGCGTTGCGGCGATCGAGCAATGTCAAAAGTGCAGCCGCGATGTATCTGGGTATTAACCGCAACACATTTACCGATAAGATGACCAAACTGGGCATCCAGTGCGAAAAGAATAAATAGGGTTACAACGATTGTGAGGCAGCAGCACCGACGAAACAAAACTAACGGCCGGCCATTATATTCCAGGTTTCAGGCGCGGTTATTGCAAAACCATCTTCATTCAAGATCTCTATAAGCTACCAGGTAAACAGCGTTGTGAAGTCATAACAGGTGTTTCACGAATTACGCAATGAATATAAAAGGAAACGGGCATTACACAAAAATGTTTGACTGTATAAAAAAAGTACTGTTTTTTGTTACGCACTGCCGGATTTATCTGGGTCGCCAGCCGTCTGATGCAGTTGCACCGGCGCTGATTTTTTTCCCGATCATTCCCGGTCGTCTGAACTGTGGTTTTGCGGGCATCATGACGTGCCGTTTATCCGGGCCTGCCTCTGAGATCACGGCCGACCGGACACTGGCCGGGCTGTGGAAAAAGTGTTCCGTCTCGGGATTAAAACCTGTTCTTGAAGGGCAAAAGTCTGTCGGCTTTTACCTCGATGGCGCAAAAACGCTTCAGACGCTCAACGAAGCTGTCGGTCTGCTGAAGTGCGATGACGCACAGGCATTGCTTTTTTTCCAAGCCGAGCGGGCGAAGGCTTTATCCTGCCTTGCAGATGACATGAAGCAATTTTTAGCGGGTGAGGAAAACCTTCTGGAGGATCGCACGGTCGCTTTAAACTCTGCCGACCTCGAGACGATCAACAGCCGCCTGGTCGAGCTTAAAGATATTTGCTGGATTTTGGAAAAAGATGTTTTGGCGAATCTGCAAAGAGTGCTTGCCCTGTCCGGCGCGGAAACGGCCTCTTCTTTGGCTCCTGCCGCTTTTCACAAGTACCGGAAATTGAATCTGCTGCTCAACGCATTGGATCGGCTGGAAGTCCGGGGACGCGACTCCGCGGGGATTCAGCTGTCGTTCGTTGTGAAAAACACAGAAGATCTGGATGCTATCCTTCAACGCCTTCGGGACAATGGATGCCTGGAGGCATACGAGCAGCGAAGCCGGAAAGGTGACTTGCTCAACGCCTCCATAGATGTTTCGCGGCCTTCGCGCGATGCCGCCCGGGTCTGTGTCACCTTCACGTACAAAACGTTTTCTATTGTCGGTGAACTGGGCCGCAACGTATTCGAACTGCGGCGCTTCATTCAGCAGGATCGCATCTTGCATTTTTTTGCTGCATCCGACGCCCTGTG